>NZ_JBEPSK010000005.1:0-230047 GCF_040548835.1 Mycetocola sp. 2940 | reverse complement strand
GCCCGCCCGGCGGCGGCGGCGCGGCCGCGGCCGGCGCCGCGGCGCCCGCCCCCCCCCCCCCCCCGCCGCGCCCCCCCCCCCCCCCGCGCCCCCCCCCCCCCCCGCCCCCCCCCCCGGCCCCCCCCGCTTCTTCGTCGTCGGTCAGGCCTCGAAACGGTAGCCAAGCCCGCGAACGGTGACGAGCATCCGCGGCTCTGACGGGTTCGCCTCGATCCGGGAACGGATCCGCTTGATGTGCACGTCGAGCGTCTTCGTGTCGCCGAAGTAGTCACTCCCCCAGACCCGGTCGATCAGCTGGCCGCGCGTCAGCACCCGTCCGGCGTTGCGCAGGAGCAGTTCGAGCAGCTCGAATTCCTTCAGCGGCATGGGCGTCTCGGTCCCGCTCACCTCGACCGTGTGCCGTTCGAGGTCCATCCGCACGGTGCCCGCCTCGAGCACGGACCCGTCGGTCTCCTCGTCCGTGCCGCGGCGGCGGAGGACAGCACGGATGCGCGCCAGCAGCTCGCGGCTCGAGTACGGCTTCGTGACGTAGTCGTCGGCGCCGAGCTCCAGCCCGACGACGATGTCCACCTCGGAGTCCTTGGCGGTGAGCATGATGATCGGGGTGCTCGACACGGCCCGCATCTGGCGGCACACCTCCGTGCCCGGGATGCCGGGGAGCATGAGGTCGAGGAGGACGAGGTCCGGTTCCTCGGCATGGAATGCCGCGAAGGCCGACGGGCCGTCCTGAACGACGTCGATGACGTATCCCTCGCGTCCAAGCAGATAGGCGAGCGGCTCGCTGAGGGCTGCTTCGTCTTCGACGAGGAGGATGCGTGTCATGCGGTGTTGTCCTAACGTGCGCTGTCGGATGCCGGGGATTCGGCGGGAATCGCGATCTGACCCGTCAGCGGCCTCTCGGGCGCTTCAGGGATGCGGATGGTGAAGGTCGATCCCTTGCCGACAAGGGACCAGACCTTCACCTCTCCGCCGTGGTTCTGTACCGTGTGCTTCACGATCGACAGGCCGAGTCCGGTGCCGCCCGTGTTCCTGGACCTGGCCTGGTCGACGCGGAAGAACCGCTCGAAGACCCGGTCGCGGTCTTCCTCGGGGATGCCGACACCCTGGTCGGTGACGGCGATCTCGACGAGGCCGTCCTTGCGCGAGACACCGACACCGACGCGTCCTCGTGGCGGAGAGTAGGTGATGGCATTCGCGATGAGGTTGTGCACAGCCACGACCAGCAGGGCCTCGTCGCCGTACACCTTCGCGCCGCTGTCGCCTGCAGAGACGAGGGCAACGCCGTGGGCCTCGGCGGCAACCCGGTTCTGGTCGAGCGCCGCGGCGACGATGGCGTCGACGTTGAGAAGTTCCGGCTGGTGCAGGGCATCCGCTGCCTGCAGTCGTGACAGGTCGATGATCTCGCCGGTGAGCCGGGCCAGCCGCGATGCCTCGGTGCGCAGCCGCGCGGCGAACTTGCGCACCTGCACCGGGTCATCCGCTGCCGGCTCGAGGGCTTCGGCGAGCAGCCCGACCGCCCCGATTGGCGTCTTCAACTCATGGCTGATGTTGGCGATGAAGTCACGCCGTACCTCGTCGAGCCGGCGAGACTCGGTGTGGTCCTGCGCGAGGACGAGGACGTATCGGGTGCCGAGACGCGCAGCGCGTACTCCGAGGTGGAGCGTGGCGTCGCTGAACCGTCCCCGCGAGAGGTCGACGTCGACGGTCATCGGCTCGCCGGTGTCCCTGACGGTGTCGGCGATCCGGCCGATCTCGGCGTGGGCGAACCTGCCGTCGCGAACGAGGCCGAGCGCGAGCGCCCCCGGGGAGACCTTGACGACGTTGCCGGACGGGTCGACGACGATGCCTGCGGTTTCCAGGGCATCGAGCACCTGGCTCACCCCGTCGGGCACCGACTGGGTGACTACCCGGGCGACCCGTTCACCCCGACGGGCCGCGTAGAACAGGCCGGTCGCAAAGCCGCCCCCGACGAGAAGGCCGAGCAACAGGGCTGCGAGCAGCAGCCAGGGAGAGTCCATACGACTAGGTTAGAGGCATAGCCGTGGCGTGCTGCCCGGCCGGTGGCTCTCATCAGGGCATTTGGTTGCTGTTCAGGTGGAGGCCACCAAACGTTAACCTGCGCACGGCAGGGTGGACGCGGGCCTGGTCCGGGGTGCCTGAAAGCGGTACGCCAGGTCCGACAGAGGAGTGGAGATCAGATGCGTGAAGTATTCCAGCAAGAGTTGGCCGAGGTGCAGGACCGGCTGGTCGCCATTTCAGAGCTGGTGGCGATCTCCATCACCAACGCGGTCCGGGCGTTCAGCGAGTCGGATGTCACGATCGCCGATGAGGTCATCGAGAACGACGTGCGGATCGATGAGCTCACCGTCGCCCTCGACGAGCTGGCGATCAACATCCTCGCCCGCCAGCAGCCCGTCGCACGCGACCTGCGCATCGTCGTCAGCGCACTGCGCATCAGCGCATCCCTCGAACGGATGGGCGACATGGCCGAGCACATCGCGCAGCTTGCCCGCTACCGCTTCCCCGAACGGGCCGTCCCGAAGGGGCTGCGCACCACCTTCGCTGAAATGGGCCGGCTCGATGTCGAGATCGCCCACAAACTGACCGAGCTGCTCCGCACCCAGGATGTGCGCCTGGCCGAGGAAATCCGCAACGAGGACGACAAGGTTGACGAACTGCACGTCAGTGTCTTCGACAAGGTCCTCGGCGAGACCTGGAAAGGGAAGCCCGTCGCGACGGTCGACGCCACGCTCGCTTCGCGCTACCACGAGCGTTTCGCCGACCACGCCGTGTCGATCTCCAAGAAAGTCCAGTACCTCGCCACGGGCGACTGGATCGCCGACACCGACGACTGATTTCGATAAAGAGAAAGGGCGCGAACCGATCGGTTCGCGCCCTTTATTGTGTTCGTTTCTTGGATTTCGACTGCCTAAGCATCAGCGCCGGGGCGCTGATGCTTAGGCGCTCGATCTTCCAAAGGTTAGGCGCGAGCGCCTAACCTTTGGAACCCTGTGCCGCCACAGCAGCGGCACCGGCCGCGGCCGCTTCCGGGTCGAGGTACGCGGCCGGCTCGATCGGCTCGAAGTTCTCATCGAGCTTGTAGACGAGCGGGATGCCGGTCGGGATGTTCAATTCGGAGATCTCGTCATCTGAGATGCCGTCGAGGTGCTTCACCAGCGCGCGAAGCGAGTTTCCGTGGGCCGTGACGAGCACGGTCTTCCCTGCGGCGAGGTCGACGGTGATGTCGGAGTGCCAGTAGGGAAGCATCCGGTCGATGACGTCCTTGAGGCATTCGGTCTTCGGAACCTCGCCATCGATCCCGACGTAGCGCGGGTCGTGGGCCTGGGAGTATTCGTTGTCGTCGTCGATGGGAGGCGGCGGAACGTCGAACGAGCGACGCCAGGTCTGGAACTGCTCAGCACCGTACTCGGCGAGGGTCTGGGCTTTGTCCTTGCCCTGGAGGGCGCCGTAGTGGCGTTCGTTGAGGCGCCAGGTGCGCTTCACCGGGATCCAGGCACGGTCGGCGACGTCCAGGGCGATGTTCGCGGTCTGGATCGCACGGGTGAGCACGGAGGTGTACTGGATGTCGGGGGTGAGTCCCGATTCGTTCAGCAGCTCCCCCGCCCGGTTGGCTTCGGTGACGCCCTGATCGCTTAGGCGCACGTCGACCCAGCCCGTGAAGAGGTTTTTCTGGTTCCAGTCGCTGTTGCCGTGGCGCAGCAAAATGAGTGTGTATGGCAAAGACATGCCCCCACTCTATCGAGCGCTTCATGCCGACCGGTTGCGAGGGGCGCGGATGCTGCGGCGCGCACCATCGCCCAACCCGCCCTGCTACGACAGAAACGGTCGAACGGGCCACAGCCCGGACACGAACGGTCGAAAACGTCGAACCCGAGCAACCCATTTCGTCGGAGCAGCGTCGGCCGCCAACCATCGGGGCGGGCGCGGCCTACGGCGTGCGGCGCACCGCTCCCAGCCGCGGCAGGCGAGGCACATCAGCGACCGCTCCGGCGTCTGAGGGCACGATCACCTGCTGTGCTGCGGCGATCGCGGAGCCGTCCTCGTCGACGGTCAGCCGGGCAGCGGGATCGACGTTTCTGCGGACGACCGCCAGGGCGATCGGGCCGAGTTCGTGGTGCATCGCGGCAGTGGTCACCGCGCCGACCGGAGTCGGTTCACCGTTCTTCTCTGCCAGGACGGGGGCACCGCGCCGAGGCAGCACCGAATCCGACCCGTCGAGGTGCAGCATCACGAGCCGGCGCGGCGGGTGCCCCAGGTTGTGGACCTTCGCGACGGTCTCCTGGCCCCGGTAGCAGCCTTTCGTGAGGTGGACGGCGCTGCGCAGCCAGTCGAGTTCGTGCGGAATGGTCTTCTCATCGACCTCAGCGGCTTTTCGCGGACGCCACGCGGCGACACGAAGCGCCTCCGCCGCGAGGGATCCGGCCACGGGCAACAGCCCGGTGGCAAGGGCCGGCAGCTCCTCGCGCAGCACGAGCACTTCCGTCCAGCTCCAGTCGGCCGAAGGATGCTCACCCCGCGCATACTGGTGGCCCCCCGAGACGACACTCCGCCACGGGTCGGTCCAGACCAGCGGCACGCCGTTCGGTGACGCGACGACGAGGTCGAGCGGTGCGTCTGCCGGCATCAGGCCGACCCGGGCAAATTCCGCCGACCGGTCCGCCACCTCGACCCGGAGCATGAATTTCATCCGGTTCAGCCACGCCACAAGGGGGTCGACGTCGTCCGCCTCGACGAGCAGCCAGGCGGTGTCCCCGTCGTCGAGGACTCCTGCCGCGTATTCGAGGCGCCCGTTCGGGTCGAGGAACAGCGTTTCACTCGACCCGCCGGCGGGCAGGTTCGTGAGTTCGGCAGACGTCATCGAGTTGAGCCAGCTCAGCCGGTCGGGGCCGGCGATGGAGACAATCCCCCGATTCGACAGGTCGACGATCGCCTCACCGGCCGCGAGCATCCGCTGTTCGATGTTGGGGCTGCCGTAGTGCGATGGCACGCCGACGTCGATCGCGTCCGGAAGCACAACGGCGCCGGGGCGGTTCAGAAACGGGGAGGGAGCAGTCATCAGTCAACCTTTGCGAGTCGCCCGGAGGCGTGGGTGCGGAGATCATGGCCGAGCGCGGCGATGTCCCACGCCCAGAGCAGGTGGCTTTCGACGAGTCCGTACATCCGGGTGGCCGCGGCGTATTCCTTCGCCCCCGCCGTGCGCATGACAGCGTCGGTGGCCAGGTCGATGCGGGGCCCGCGAACTTGCCCGAGATACAGTTCGCTCACGCCGCCGGGGTGAACGAGCGACACCTCGAGGTCGAACCCGCCATCGGTGTTGCGGAGGGATTCGACGTCGTCAGCGGTCTGGTACGGGCGGTCTCCGACACCGGGCAGCAGCGCGGGACCCGGGTCGCCGGCGCGCTGCGAACGGTGCAACCGCCAGTAGCCGGTCTCAGCGGTGAGGCTCGTGCGTTCCTCGTCGAGGAGCCAGGTGTGTGACGTGTAATTGAGGTACGGCATCCCGTCGTGGCTGAAGCTCACACGCTGGCCGAACTCGGAGGTCACGGTGCCCTGGCCGGCCGCGTAGTCGAGCACGCCTGTGCCCTCCCAGACGCCGAGGAGCCACGACAGAGGAACGAGCTCGGCGGGCAGACCGGTCGGGATTTCGATCATCGGCGCCCCAGCGGTCAGCGCTGTCCGCGGAAGAGGTTGAGGAGAACGACCACAGAGATGCCGGCGATAGCAAGGCTGGCAAGAGCAAGCAGGCCGACAAAGAAGAGTTCGAGTGCGACGAGGTCCATGGCAGCAGTCTATCCCTCGAAGAGGGCGACAAGACCGATGATGGCAGCCGCCACGGTGAGGATGCCCAGCACGCCGACCACGCTGATCGACAGACGGTCGATGAAGCCCACCTTCTGGTGCGTGCGTAACTGCACGACGAAGGCGAGGAGGGTGCAGGCCGCCAGCGTGAGCGACAACCAGGTGAATCGCAGCTCGACGGGTGCGAACACCGCGACGAGGATCGCGCCGAGAAGGCCGGCGAGCCAGACGCCGAAGATACCGCGCCAGGTGCGCGACGGGGTCATCGGAGCATCGGTCATGCCCCTATTCTGCCTGAAACCGGCCGGGCCCGGGGGCTGGTCGATGGGGTCGGTCCGAGACAGGCCCGCGCCAAAGATAGTATGGGTCCACGTAATCACTGGAGGTCGCACGTGGCGCAACTGTTGATTCTGACCTCACAGGTCGACAATGATGTGCTGCCATCACTCGGCCTGCTCAGTCACCGTGTGCGTCAGATCCCCGCTCAGCCTGCCCAGCTCGTCAACGCGCCCTCGAGCGACCTGATCATGATCGACGCGCGGACCGACCTCGCCGGCGCCAAGTCGTTGTGCAAGATCCTGCGGACGACGGGCCTCACCGTCCCGCTCCTTGTCATCCTCACCGAAGGCGGCCTCAGCGCGGTCAGTGCCGACTGGGGCGTCGACGACGTCCTCGTCGAGATGGCCGGTCCCGCCGAGATCGACGCCCGTATCCGGCTCGCCATCGGTCGGCAGGCGCTCGAGCAGACGACCACCAAGATCCAGACGTCTGGCGTCGTCATCGACGAGGCGAGCTATTCGGCGAAGGTGCAGGGAAAACCGCTCGACCTGACCTACAAGGAGTTCGAACTCCTCCGGTTCCTCGCCGCCCACCCGTCGCGCGTCTTCACGCGGGAACAACTGCTCAGCGAGGTCTGGGGTTACGACTACTTCGGAGGAACCCGGACGGTGGACGTGCACGTGCGGCGGCTCCGCGCGAAACTCGGCGAACTCGAGCAGCTCATCGGAACAGTGCGCAACGTCGGGTACCGGTTCAACGTCTACGAGGACGACAATGCGCAAGCCGATCCTGCGCGTCCGTGACATCACGGATGCCGCGCCTCGTGCCGCATTCGATCGTCTCATCCGTCGAGCAGTCGCCGGCGACGGGGCGTCCCCGTTCAACGACCAGGCACTGATCGACGCCGAAGCCGGCTCCCGCTCCCTTCTCCTCGCGATTGCTCCACCGGAATCGCCGAGCGCCGCCGAGCTCCTCGTCGGAGCGGCCCTGATCGGTCACGGGGAGCTCGAGTTCGTCGTCGACCCCGAGTGGCGCGGCACCGGTGTCGGCTCGGCGATGCTCAAGGAGATCCTCGCGAACGCTCCCCCCGGCCTGCTGGCCTGGGCCCACGGAGACCACCCGGCGTCCCGGGCCCTCGCCGACCGTTTCGGTTTCGAGAGGATTCGAACGCTTCTCCAGTTGCGGATGCCACTGGAGGCGGCCGCCGCGACTCCGGTGCGCTCCGCGGACATCACGTCGTTCACTCCGGGGACCGACGACGCCGAGTGGGTCGAGCTCAACGCCCGGGTTTTCGCAAGTCACCCGGAACAGGGCCGGATCACCATCGACGACCTCAGGGCCCGCCAGGCCGAGCCATGGTTCGACGCCGGCGACTTCCTGATCGCCCGCGACGGGAGCGGTCGAATGCTCGGCTACAACTGGCTGAAGATCGACGGCGACCACGGCGAGATCTACGTGATCGGCGTCGGCGAACCGGGCCTGGGCCTCGGACGGGCCCTCATGCACGCCGGCCTCGACCGGATGCGACAGCGCGGCGTGCGCACGGCATCGCTCTATGTCGAGGCAGACAATGAGCCGGCCGTCTCCCTCTACCGCTCGCTCGGCTTCACCGACCACACGATCGATGTGCAGTACCGCGGCCGGCTCGCTGTCTGAATTTTCCGCTCGATTCAGGCGAGAAGTCCCCGATTGTTCACCGGCACGGGCCGAACGCCCGGGCCCACCGTGACACGATGCGTGACAAGATGTTGGGATGGAAACTGAGAGCATCGCGCACGACTCCGGACTCGGTGGCGACGACGACGATTTCGACCCGGTTTTCGAGCGGGACGATCCGGCGCTTCCTGAGGGCCGCTACCTCGACCGCGAGGTGAGCTGGCTGGCATTCAACCAGCGTGTGCTCGAACTCGCCGAGGACCCGACCGTCCCGACTCTCGAGCGCGCCAACTTCCTCGCGATCTTCGCCTCCAACCTGGACGAGTTCTTCATGGTCCGCGTGGCCGGGCTCAAACGCCGGGTTCTGACCGGGCTCGCCGTTCCGACGAACGTCGGACGAGCGCCGACCGATGTGCTCGGCGACATCTCCGACAAGGCCCATGAACTGCAGGCGCGTCATGCCCGGGCCTGGTCGGAGCTCGTCAAACCAGATCTCACCGCCGCAGGGGTGAACGTCGTCACCTGGGACTCGCTCAACGAGAAGGATCGCGAACGCCTGCGGGGCTACTTCGGGCAGCAGATCTTTCCCGTGCTCATGCCGCTGGCCGTCGACCCGGCACACCCGTTCCCCTATATTTCAGGCCTCTCGCTCAACCTCGCGGTGCGGGTGCGCAACTCCAAGACCGGCCGGCAGGAGTTCGCGCGGCTCAAGGTTCCGCAGATGCTGCCCCGGTTCGTGTCGGTCGACCCGTCGGCGTCCCTCGACTCGGTGAGGTACATCCCGCTCGAAGATCTCATCGCGAACCATCTCGGCGACCTCTTCCCGGGCATGGAGATCATCGAACACCACGTCTTCCGGGTCACACGGAACGAAGACGTGGAGATCGAGGAGGATGAGACCGAGAACCTCATCCAGGCGCTGGAGAAGGAACTCCTCCG
This sequence comes from Mycetocola sp. 2940, assembly GCF_040548835.1. Classification (NCBI taxonomy): domain Bacteria; kingdom Bacillati; phylum Actinomycetota; class Actinomycetes; order Micrococcales; family Microbacteriaceae; genus Mycetocola; species Mycetocola sp. 2940. The sequence goes on along the minus strand of NZ_JBEPSK010000005.1, from coordinate 221,353 downwards.
TCGCCGGTTCGGTCCGCCCATCCGGCTCGAGATCACCGAGGACATGGATGACGTGACCCTCGACCTGCTCGTGCGCGAACTCGACGTCACCGATCAGGAGGTGTACCGGCTCCCGGCACCACTCGACCTCGGCGGCCTGTTCAGCCTGTCGGGAATCGACCGCCCCGACCTGCGCTACCCGCCGCGGGTGCCCACGACGGTCGTTCAGTTCCAGCCGGTGGAGCCGAATGCGAAGCCCGACATCTTCCGCGCCATCTCGCAGCAGGACGTTCTCGTCCACCACCCGTACGAATCCTTCGCCACGAGCGTGCAGGCGTTCCTCGAACAGGCCGCAGCGGACCCGCAGGTGCTCGCCATCAAGCAGACCCTCTACCGGACCTCCGGCGACTCACCCATCGTCGAGGCACTCATCGATGCGGCAGAGGCCGGCAAACAGGTTCTCGCCCTCGTCGAAATCAAGGCACGGTTCGACGAACAGGCCAACATCACCTGGGCTCGCAAGCTCGAGAAAGCCGGCGTGCACGTCGTCTACGGCCTGGTCGGGCTCAAAACGCACTGCAAGCTCGCCCTCGTCATCCGCGAGGAAAAGGGAACACTCAAGCACTACAGCCACATCGGAACCGGCAACTACAACCCCAAGACGAGCCGGATCTACGAGGACCTCGGCCTGTTCACCGCGGACGCCCAGGTCGGCAAGGACCTGACCCGGCTGTTCAACGAACTCTCGGGCTACGCCATCGAGAAGAAGTTCAAGCGGCTTCTCGTGGCGCCGCTTCACCTGCGCAAGGGACTGCTCAAGCACATCGACCAGGAACGCAGGAACGCCGAGGCAGGCAAGCCGAGCGGCATCCGGATCAAGGTAAACTCGATGGTGGACGAAGCCATCATCGACGGACTCTACCGGGCCAGCCAGGCCGGGGTGCCCATCGACATCTGGGTGCGCGGCATCTGCGGCCTCAAGCCCGGCCAGGAGGGCATGAGCGAGACCATCCGCGTGCGCTCCATCCTCGGCCGTTTCCTCGAGCACTCGCGAATCTTCTCGTTCGTCAATGACGGAGACCCGCACGTCTTCATCGGCAGCGCCGACATGATGCACCGCAACCTCGACCGTCGGGTTGAAGCGCTGGTGCGACTCGTCGCCCCCGCGCACCTCACCGAGATCAGCAGCCTCTTCGACGTTGCCATGGACGACAACACGTCGACCTGGCACCTGAACGCCGATGGGGACTGGGAGCGTCACTCGACCGACGACTCCGGTGTGCCCCTCGTCGACATCCAGGATCGGCTCATGCTCAAGACGAGTCTCCGGCGCCGACCGAGGGCTCGACGGTGACGACTGCTGTGTATGCCGCAGGCGCAGTGTGCTGGCGGCGAATCGACGGCAAGGTCCACATTCTCGTCATCCACCGCACGAAGTACGCGGATGTCACCCTGCCCAAGGGAAAAGTCGACCCGGGAGAATCGCTGCCGCAGACCGCCGTGCGCGAGATCCTCGAGGAGACCGGCCTGGCCGTGGTGCTCGGCGTGCCGCTCGGGATCTCCCGTTACCCGCTGACGAGCGGCAGGGAAAAAATCGTGCATTACTGGTCGGCGGAGGTTCACGACGGCGCCGTGCACTCGTCGACCTTCGTACCGAACGGCGAAGTCGCCGCCCTTGAGTGGGTCACCCCGCGCAAGGCGCGCACGTACCTGACCCATCCCCCCGACGTCGAGATTCTCGACACCTTCGCGAAGCTGCTCGAAGAGGGTGTCAGCTCCACCTTCGCGATCATCGCCCTGCGTCACGGCAAGGCCCTCCAGGCATCAGCGTGGGCCGGAACGGATTCCTCCCGTCCGCTGACCGCCCGGGGTGTCGAACAGGCGACGAGCATCGTGCCCACCCTGCAGGCGTTCGGTGTCCGGCGGATCGTCTCGAGCACCGCCGTCCGGTGCGTGACGACGGCGGCCCCGCTCGCGGCGGCATCCGGTCTCGACCTGCGCAAGACCGACCTGATCAGCCAGAACGCCTGGGAACGGGGCGAAGCGGATGTGCGTAAGGTCGTCGGCAAGAGGGTCAAGTCGCGCAAGACCGCTGTGCTCTGCAGCCATGGGCCGGTGCTTCCGGAGATCCTGCGCGAAATCGCGCTCGCCACCGGCAGCCTCTCCGGCTCCTACCTGTCCAGCGCCGCCGACCTGGCGACCGGCGCCTTCAGCGTCGTCCACCTCTCAGCGACGAATCCAAGCTCAGGGATCATCTCGATTGAGACCCACGAACCCCGGGCCTGAGCCGCTTCTCCAACGACTCGTCGGATGCCGTTAACCTCCCGTTCACCATTCTGAGGGACTCTCGTTAAGCCGGATGCCTAACGTACTTCGTGGGCCTGCACCGGTCCGTCCCGAGATCACAATGAATGGACACAATTCCGTGAAGTTCACCACGTTCGGCCGCGTCGCGGCCGTTGCCGCACTGGCCGCACTCACCCTGACCTCCTGCGCAGCAAACGAAGGACCGGCAGCAGGAGGCAGCGACGGCGAGAGCGGACTCACCGGCACCCTCGTCGGTGGCGGCGCATCCTCGCAGCAGTCCGCCCAGGAGGCCTGGGTCGCCGCATTCCAGGGCATGCACCCCGACGTCACCGTCGAGTACGACCCCGCCGGTTCCGGTGCAGGGCGCGACACGTTCACCGCGGGCGGCAGCGCGTTCGCCGGCTCCGACCGTGCGTTCAAGGACGAGGAACTCGCCGAAGACAACTTCGCCGCCTGCGTCCCCGGTACCGGCATCGTCGAGCTCCCCGCCTACATCTCGCCGATCGCCGTCATCTTCAACGTCGACGGCGTCGACACCCTCGACCTCGACGCAGCAACCGTCGCCGGTATTTTCGCCGGCAGCATCACCAACTGGAACGACGAGGCCATCGTCTCCCAGAACCCCGACGCCGAGCTGCCTGACCTGGCGATCACCGCCGTCCACCGCGCTGACGACTCGGGTACCACCGAGAACTTCACCGAGTACCTGCACGCAACAGCTCCCGATGTCTGGACGAACGAAGCCGATGGCGTGTGGCCTGACGGCCTGACTCCGGAATCGGCATCGCAGACCTCCGGCATGATCGACGCCGTGACCTCGGGCACCGGAACCATCGGCTACGCCGATGCCTCGCGCGCCGGTGAGCTCGGCACCGTGTCGATCAAGGTCGGCGAGGAGTACGTTCCGTACTCCGCTGAAGCCGCCGCCGCGATCGTCGACGCGTCACCTGCGGCCGAAGGCCGTGGCGAGGCTGACCTCGCTATCGAGCTCGACCGTACGTCGACCGAAGCCGGTGTCTACCCGATCGTCCTGATCAGCTACCTCATCGGTTGCACCGAGTACGAAGACGCTGAATCGGCTGAGCTCGTCAAGGAGTACTTCAGCTATGTTGTGAGTGAAGAGGGGCAGAAGGTCAGTGCGGATGCCGCCGGCTCCGCCCCGATCTCCTCGACCATCGCCGAGAAGTCTGCGGCAGCGATCGAACTCATCAAGTAACACCTCCGATGACCCCGGTTGCCGCCTGAGAAGGCCGCAACCGGGGTCACACCGGTTGCGGCCCTCTGGCCGCCCGTCCACCTCGACCCCCAGGGGGAACCCAGCAGATGTCGTCGCCAGCGGTTGTTCGTACCGAAAGCGCCCCACCCCCCAAACCCGTCCAGCGCCTCGGCGACCGGGTCTTCTCGGGAAGCGCGCTCACCGCGGGCGCACTGATCCTCGCCACCCTCGCCGCCGTCGCCGCCTTCCTCATCGTCCAGAGCGAGCCGGCATTCACGCGGGACCCCGAGGACATCTCCATTTTCACCTCCGGTGAGACCTTCTGGACCTACGTCGGACCCCTCATCTTCGGCACGCTGTGGTCGTCCGCGCTTGCCCTCGTCATGGCCGTGCCTGTCGCCATCGGCATCGCCCTCTTCATCTCGCACTACGCCCCGCGCAAGCTGGCACAGGGCCTCGGTTACGTCGTCGACCTGCTCGCGGCCGTTCCTTCCGTCGTTTTCGGCCTCTGGGGCGCCAACACCCTGGCGCCGCTCGTCCAGCCGTTCTATGCCTGGCTCACCGAGAACTTCGGCTGGTTTCCGCTCTTCGCTCCGCCCGCCTCAGGCACCGGTCGCACGATCCTCACGGCCTCCGTCGTGCTCGCCGTGATGATCCTCCCGATCATCACCGCGCTCTGCCGCGAAGTGTTCCTCCAGACCCCCGTGCTGCACGAAGAAGCGGCACTCGCCCTCGGTGCGACGCGCTGGGAGATGATCCGCATGGCTGTGCTGCCGTTCGGCCGCGCCGGTATCGTGTCTGCCGCCATGCTCGGTCTCGGTCGGGCCCTCGGCGAGACGATGGCCGTTGCGATGGTGCTCTCGTCGTCCAACGCCATCACCTTCGCCGTCCTGACCTCGTCGAACCCGAGCACCATCGCCGCGAACATCGCGCTCAGCTTTCCCGAGGCGTACGGGCTCAACGTCAACGTCCTCATCGCCACCGGCCTGATGTTGTTCGCCATCACCCTCGTGGTGAATGCGATCGCGCGCTACATCATCAACCGCCGCAAGGAATTCTCGGGAGCGAACTAATGGCATCGACAACAACTGCCCCGCCCCGCGTCTCCGGCTCCGGCCCGGGCTCACGCCCGAACCCGAGCGGCGGGCCCGGCGCCATGCCGAACGTCTACGCGAGCGGCCGCCTCGGCAAATCCGCCCCGTGGATCGTTCTCGGTGCCTCGCTCCTCGTGAGCGTCGCGGTCTTCGCGCTGCTCCAGGCGGCATCCGGCGGCGGCTTCAACGTCGCTGGGGCGATCGTCCTCACCGGCATCCTCAACGGCGTGGCCATCTACCTGGTCGCGCTGCTCGTCGAAGGCGTACGCCAGGCCAAGGACCGTCTGGTCACCACCCTCGTGTGCAGCGCGTTCATCATCGCGCTGGCACCGCTGGTCTCCCTCTTCATCACCGTTCTCTCCCGCGGAACGGCACGGTTCGATATCCAGCTGTTCACCGAGTCGATGCGGAACGTCGTCGGCGAGGGCGGCGGGGTGCTGCACGCCATCGTCGGAACCCTCATCATGACCGGAATCGCGGCGCTCATCTCGGTCCCGATCGGCCTGCTCACCTCGATCTACCTCGTGGAATACGGTCGCGGGGCGCTCGCCCGGGCGATCACCTTCTTCGTCGACGTGATGACCGGCATCCCGTCGATCGTCGCCGGCCTGTTCGCCTACGCTCTCTTCGCCCTCTTCTTCGGGCCCGGCATCCGGCTCGGGATCGCGGGAGCCGTGGCGCTCAGCGTGTTGATGATTCCCGTGGTGGTCCGCTCGAGCGAAGAGATGCTGCGCCTCGTCCCCAACGAACTGCGCGAAGCCGCATTCGCCCTCGGAGTTCCGAAGTGGCTCACCATCCTCAAGGTGGTCCTGCCGACCTCGATCGCGGGTATCACCACCGGTGTCATGCTCGCCGTCGCCCGCGTGATCGGTGAGACCGCCCCGCTGCTCGTCGCCGCCGGGTTCACGTCGAACATGAACTACAACCCGTTCGAAGGTCGCATGCAGAGCCTCCCCGTCTTCGTCTACAGCTCCTACGTGAGCCAGGGCACGGACGCTCAGGCGTACCTCGACCGGGCCTGGGCAGCCGCCCTCACCCTCATCCTCATCGTGATGGCACTCAACCTCATCGCGAGACTCATCGCCCGCGCCTTCTCCCCCAAGCTCGGCCGCTAGCACCAAAGGAAACCATGTCCAAGCGCATCGAAGTCAAAGACCTCAACGTCTACTACAGCAAGTTCCTCGCGGTCGAAGGCGTCTCCCTCACGATCGAGCCGAGAAGCGTCACGGCGTTCATCGGACCGTCCGGCTGTGGAAAGTCCACGTTCATCCGCACCCTCAACCGCATGCACGAGGTCATCCCCGGCGCACGCGTCGAGGGCGAAGTCCTCGTCGACGGCGACAACCTCTACGGACCAGGTGTCGACCCGGTGCTCGTTCGCCGCAACATCGGCATGGTGTTCCAGCGGCCGAACCCATTCCCCACGATGTCCATCCGTGAGAACGTCCTCGCCGGCGTATCGCTGAACAACCGCCGCATGTCGAAGTCGACAGCCGACGACCTGGTCGAGAAGTCCCTGCAGGGAGCGAACCTCTGGAAAGAGGTCAAGGACCGCCTCGACAAGCCCGGTTCGAGCCTCTCCGGTGGTCAGCAGCAGCGGCTCTGCATCGCCCGCGCCATCGCCGTCTCGCCGGACGTGCTGCTGATGGACGAGCCGTGTTCGGCGCTGGACCCGATTTCGACGCTCGCGATCGAGGACCTCATCGAGGAGCTCAAGAACGAGTACACCATCGTGATCGTCACCCACAACATGCAGCAGGCCTCGCGGGTCTCGGACCGCACGGCGTTCTTCAACATCGCCGGAACCGGCAAGCCCGGCAAGCTGATCGAATACGACGATACGAACACCATCTTCACTCAGCCGAGCGTGCAGGCGACTGAGGACTACGTCTCGGGCCGGTTCGGATAGCATCCGCGGTTCGAGTTCGGCCGAGGGGCAGACGAAAAGCAGGAGATCCGGTTCGGATCTCCTGCTTTCGTGGTTTACGGGCTACGTGCGGACGACGATGAGCGGGTCGGTTGTGGGCTGCTCGGAGCCACCCTCGGGCTCGATGGTCACACCGACGGCGTCACCGGCCGCCATGGAACCGTCGAGGACCCGCCAGCTGTCGCCAGAACCTGTCGTGTTGAACGTGCCCGCAGAGACGGGGCCGTCCTCACCGATGTACCAGAGCTCGTAGATCTGTTCGTCGGTGAGCGACGCCAGGCCGTCGACGATGAGCACGGACTTGCCGAGCTCACCCGACCAGACGAGGGTGGCGACGACACGCTGGTCGTCGTTCACGTTGGTGAGCCTGACCGTCTCGCGCTGGGCATCGGGCTGGGCGTTGATGTGCGCGAGCTGAAGGGCCTCCGGCAGTCCGTTGCCGTTGTTGAGGGCGGTGGTCAGCCCGTTGACGCCGAGCAGGACAGCGACGAGCGCCGCGGCTGCAACGCCGGCCGCGATCGGCTGGGTGTACCAGCGCCGGGTGGCCTTGCGCTGGGCGGTGCCCGTCGAGGGGCGGGCGGTCGCGGCTTTGGTGGTGGGGGCTGCGGGGAGCGAGGTCGGCCGGACGGGCTGTGACCTGGGGGCGCCTTCGGCGGTCGCTGCGACCGGGGCGGGCGCTGGCGTCTGGCCAGCGGCATCCGGCGTCTCGACCCGGGGAAGCTGGGGCGAGAGCGCGATGGCGTCGAGCACGCTGGCGCGGAGGGCAGGAGACGGCTCGACGGGTTCGGCGTCGAACCCGAGCAGGGCGGCCGCCTGTTCGAGACTGTCGGCCTCACGGCGGGCGTCGGCGGACGACGCCAGGTGGCGCTCGTATTCGGCCTTCTCCTCGGCGTTCAGCGCGTTGAGGGCGTACGCTCCTGCCAGCTCTGCCGGGTCACGGTCTTCCGTCATGATGTCACCCCCATCTCGTCTCGTAGTTTGATCATCCCGTCCCGGAGACGGGTTTTGACGGTTCCGAGAGGAACCGACAGGATGTCGGCTACCTCGCTTTGGCTGTATCCGCCGTAGTAAGCCAGCGACACTGCCTGCCGCTGGATCTCGGTGAGGTTCGCCATGGCCCGGCTCACCCTCTCGTGTTCGATGGAGATCTCGGCAGATTCGGCGACCGAGTCGAATGCGGTCGGGAAATCCCGGATGCCGATTCGCACGTCGCGGTCACGCCCTGCCTGAGAGGCGCGGACCCGGTCGATCGCCCGGCGGTGGGCGATGGTCAGTATCCAGGAGGCGGCTGCTCCCCTGCCCGGTTCGAACCGGGTGGCGTTCTGCCAGATCTCCAGGAACACCTCCTGGGCTACTTCTTCGGACTGTGCCTGGTCGAGGAGCACCTTGCGGATCAACCCGAGCACGCGGGGGGCGACGAGGTCGTACATCGACGCGAAGGCCTGCTGGTCGCCTGTGGCGACACGGCCGAGCAGGTCGTCGAGCGTGAACGGGACAGCGGAAACGTCGCTCTCGGTGCCGGGTGCATTTTCCACAAGAACTAGCATGTCAGGTTAGCCGCCGATGCGCTGACGACGCTCGGGCGGGCGACGGTGTGTTACCGACGCCCGCCCGTGCGATCGTGAGTCGTTACTCGATGTCCTGGTCTTCAGCGATCGCCCCGGCGATGGCCGTTGCGGTCATCGGCATGTGGCCCGCTGCGTCCTTCAGGAGCGTGTAGTAGTTCGGGTCGCCGGCGATGTCAGCGTCGATCGCTGCGATCAGCGAGGTGGCGTGCATTCCGAGCGCCTCTTCGACGGCGTCAGCGGGGAGGGTCGGGACGACCGAGTTCAGCAGTTCCCCGAAGCTCGCCGCATAGGCGGTGAGGTCGGCAACAGCCGTGTCGGACATGGCCTGGTCACCGGTCGCCTCGCCGAGCGTGTAGTTGACGAAGAAGCCGATGTGCTCGCGCCAGGACTCGAGGAACGGCTCCTCGGCTTCCGGGTACACCGATCCGACTGCTGCTGCAATCTCCACCGAGTTGGCGTCGAGCGCGGCGACCGCACCCGCGGTCTTGGCTTCGGTCAGGTCGCCGCCTGCGGCGAGCGCTGAATGAATCGCTGCCCCGGCCAGGTAGACGTGGTCGCTGAACAGGGCGGTGAGCCCGGCTCGGAGACCGGCGCCGTCGCTGTTGACGGTGTCGACCATCTCGGTGCTCGCGGCGGCTTTGTCGTCGGTCGCCATGGAGCCGCTTGCGGCTCCCATGCTGCAGCCGGACAGGAGCAGGGTTGCGGCGAGCGCTGCGCCGACGAGGGTTGTTGCCTTTTTCATGACGTTCTCCTTGGAATGTGCCCTGGTGGGCGGGGTGGAACGGGGTGGTTGGATTCGATCGCCAGCGTCGGCGATCATCCCTCTTCGACAACCACGGTGGCGTTCATGCCGTCGTGGATGTCGCAGAAGTAGTGGTAGGTCCCGGCGGACTCGAAGGTGTACGAAAACGTGCCACCCTCTTCGCCGAGCCTTTCGTCGAACAGACCGTCGGCGGCTTCGCTTCCGCGGAGGCCGGTGGTCGCGTCGACGTCGGAGAAGGTCCCACTCGTGATCGTGTGGGTGATGGGTTCTCCGTTGACCCAGGTGACCGTGTCTCCGGCCGAGACGGTGAGTGTCTCTGGCATGAAGTTGAGGCTCACCAGGGTGACGTCGCTGTCGACAGCCACCTGGCTGCTGGTCGACGCGCGTGGCTCCGTGGGCGCCTCCGCCGAAGCGCAGCCGGTGAGGCTGAGCCCGAGGAGCACGAACGCCGCCGGAAGGGCGAGGCGGGTGCTGGAGCGGTGCGTCGAAGTCATGTAAGCGATTCGGCACGGACGGCGAACCGGTTTGCTTCGGATGTCCGATCCCAGCGAACTGCCAGACTTCCGGTCCCGGCAGTGTTCGCACCATCGATCGGGCCCAAAGGGCGACCCGCCGGATCGATCGGGCCCGAAGGGCGACTCCGCCGCCGGCGCAACGACCCTCTCGGACCACTCGGCGGCCGTCGGACCGCAACCGAGGGGTGAGTTGGCCCAGAGCGTCGTTAAATGAAAGGAGCCGGGCCGCAGAACGCCTCTCGGCGGAAGGCCGCTCGCAGCGGCAAAAATTGGAGCCCGGGGTTATGCGGCCCGGCCTGAATCAGTGTAACAAGTCACCGGCGCAGATGTTCCCTGTTCTCGGGCCGCGAACATCCGCGCAGTGCGGCGCTCCCTCGGCGGACGCTCACGGAGCTCGCACCGCCCCCGCGCGGGTCGATTCGGCTCCCGCGGGAGAAAGAGACCCCGCGCACCGCAAAAACACCCGCGCGGCGGTCGTGGGAGCTACCGGTGCGGCGCGGCGAGGCGGAGCCCGCCCTCGACGATGCGCGGGTCGATTCGGCTCCCGCGGGAGAAAGAGACCCCGCGCACCGCAAAAACACCCGCGCGGCGGTCGTGGGAGTTACCGGTGCGGCGCGTAGACGCGCAGGCCGCCCTCGACGATGCGCACGGTCGAGAGGTAGCCGCCCTGTGGCATCCCGCTGTCGCCCACCTCGCGCTGCACTTCTCCGTCGTGCGCGAAGCCGGGCGCCTGGCCTTCGCGAGGGAGCACGGCGGTGACCAGGTTCTGCGTCGTGAAGGATTCCACCGTCGAGCCGGCGGGCAGCAACCCGAGCCGGGTCAGGATGGCGCTGGTCCGCCGCCCGAAAGACAGCGCGGCGACGGCATGGGCACGGCTCCTGGCGTGAAGGATGCGGACGTCGAGCAGCCCGTCGTCGAGGCGCCGGCGCTGAATCGGGGCAGGAACGAGGGCATGGTTGCGGTTGATGCCGACGAACAGCGACCATACTCGAATCGGCCGACCGTCCAGGACGAGGTCGACGGGTTCTGCCCTGCCGAGCACCCGGATGGCCGACACGATCCCGGACACCCACTTGCCGAGGATGCTCTCCCGCTCTTCACGTTCGGCCACGAAATCCGGGTAGAGACCGACGGATGCCGCGTTGAGCACGGTTTCCGGTTCTCCGGTCCCGAGACTCAGTTCGCCCACGTCGACGAGAAGCCCCTCCCCCGCGGCGAGCGCCCCGACAGCATCCTCAATCGACTCCACTCCCGCGGTGCGGGCGAAGTGGTTGAAGGTGCCGCCCGGTACGAGGAGGAGGGGCATCCCGGCCTCCCGCGCGACGTGCGCCACCGTGGCGGCTGTGCCGTCACCGCTGCAGACGCCGAGGATGTGGGGACGCGGCTCGGCCGCAAGCGCCGCGCGCACCACCGCCGTGACGTCCTCCCCGTCTGCGAGCAGATGAATCCGGGCGTCTGGCAGCAGCCGGGCGAGGATGGGCGCCGGGTCCGGCCGGGTGACTACCGCCTTGCCTGAAGACGGATTACGCACGAGGAAGACGCCGTCGCCGGTCGGCGCGGCGGGAAGGGGAATCTGCGTGCCTCCGTGGCGCTCCGTCGTGCGGCGCGGCACCGGGAGCAGCAGCCGGCCGAGGAGCGCGACCCCCGCGCCGATCGCGATGCCACCGAGCACGTCGGAGAGCCAGTGTGCGCCGGTATGCAGCCGGCTATAGGCGACGGCACCGGCGACCGGAGCGGTGACAGCCCCGATCCGCGGTGATTCGAGGGCGACACCGGTCGCGAAGGCCGCGGCGCTGGCGGAATGACCAGACGGAAACGACCCCGACTCGGGATGCCTCGCCAGGCGGCGTCCGACCGGGATGTCCTTCAGGAGTGGCCTGTCCCCGCCGAAGACCTGCTTGCCGACGAGGTTGGCGATCGCGCTGGCGACGGTCAGCGATGCCACCCCGCGCAGCGCGGCCCGGTAGCGGGTCAGCACCAGGAGAACGGCTGCCGCCGTGAACCACAGGACTCCACGGTCGGCGGAGTGGGACAGCCGCACGAAACTCCGGTCGAGAAGCGGATGCACGTGCCGCGCGTTGATGCGTCGCCCGGCGGAAGCATCCATCCGCCGCACCCACGCCGGCAGGACGGCGACGCGCCGGAGCAGAAGGAAGGGGTGTGCCATTCGGCTCGGGCTCATAACGCAACAGTAGTGAGCGGAACGATCAGGCGGCAGGGTCAGTCGAGCGACTCGTGGCGCCAGAGTCTCGCACAACTGGTCAGCTCGTGGGCCAGCGTGGACAGCCGAAGTGCGCGGGTGGTGAGTTCGGCCGAGCGGGCCGGCTCGGCGGCATCCGCGTCATCGGCGACGCTGGCACTGCCAGCCGCCGACACCCGGCAGAACGCTGCGGCCCTCTCGAGGGCCACCGCGAAGTCGCCTTCGAAAAGGCCGCGGAGGATCTGATCGGCGAGGGTGATGATCTCATCGGGGCCGGTCGGCATCGATGCTCCGGCCACGACCGGGTCGATGGTGCCGATGATCTCGCTCCCGCGCTGGAACAGGAAGCTTGACTCGTGGGGGTCCTCGCGGATCATGAGCCGCAGCAGGTAGATCCGCCACAGTGCGCCCGGCAGGCTGCGCGGTGTCGCCCGGGACCACAGCTCGGCGATGGTGTCGATGCCGTGTTCGTCGGTGAAGGCGATGAGCCGTTCCACCACATCGGGGTCGGGGTCTGTGCGCACCCGGGCCAGCAGCGCCATCGCGGTTTCATGGGCGATGCGGCTCGACTCGGCGGGGTCCATGCCACCCTCGAAGGTCTCGAAGATCTTGCCGGGGAATTTTGTGGGTTTGTGGAAGTCCTCAGCCATGTTCCTCCCCCTCTCGCAATGGGCAACGGTTAACGGTACTCCGCGCTCGATGCGTGTGGTGGTCACATCGTCCAGCTGGAACCGGTAGATTAAGTGTGTTGGGGCCTCTAGCTCAGTTGGTAGAGCATCGGACTTTTAATCCGCGGGTCGCCGGTTCGAGCCCGGCGGGGCCCACCCATATCTCTGGCCGCGATCAGGTCGCCGTTCCCGGCACCACGTGGACACAGCAGTAGCCGTCCGTTCGCGGCTCGAACTCGACGCGGCGATCCCGCTCCCCCGCGCCCTCGGCGGCGCCGCGCAGCAACGCCGCATTGGCACCGCAGATCGTCTGGGTGTGGTTTTGCGCCAGACGGTGGAACGGGCAGTTGCTGAGCAGCAATCCGTCCGCCTCGTCGTCGACCGGTTCGTAACCCGTCGATTCGAGGACGGCGTCGAGGCTGCCTTCCGCTGCCCCGAGTGCCCGGCCGACGTCGGTGGACACGCGCTCGAGCGCCTCACGCACGGGCTGGCCGGTGCGGTCCGATTCCTCGATTGCGGAACTGAGCAGCTCGGCGGCGAGATCGTAGTGGCGTTCGGGAACCGACACGGAGACCTCGGCATCCGTCGGCCGGTACAGCTTCGCCGGGCGCCCGGCGCCTGGCCCCGTCTTGCCGCTGCGTCGCAGGAACTCCGTCTCGAGCAGACCGCTTTCCACCAGTCGCTCGAGGTGAAACGCCGCCGTGCCGCGTGGAATGTCGAGCGCGGATGCTGCCTCGTCGCGCCCGACAGCGCCTGCGCTGCGCGAGACGAACTCGTAGAGGGCGCGTCGGATCGGATCGCTGATGGAGGCGACGGCGGCCAGCTGCTCCGCCCGGGTTCGAGTGGTCATGAGAACATTCTATTCTAAAATAGTGGATCTTGACAAAAGAAATCTGCGGTCCTACGATCAGGGAAAGAGCCGCCGCAGTCGCGCCACAGGAGGTACCGATGTCTGAGGCAGAGAAGTTCATGATCGTGGGAGCCGGACTCACCGGTGCGACAGCGGCGAAGACGCTGCGCGAAGAGGGCTTCCAGGGTCGGATCCAACTGGTCGGCAGGGAACGACACAAGCCATACATCCGCCCGCCGCTGTCCAAGGAGTTCCTGGCGGGTTCGGCCACGCGTGAATCCGCTGACGTCGAGGAGGCCGAGTGGTACCGGGACCACGACGTCGACCTTCTCCTCGGGACCGACGCTGTCGCCATCGACCCGTCTGCTCACCGCGTCGAGCTCGCCGGACGCGGTCCTGTCGGCTACGACACCCTCCTCCTGGCCACCGGCTCCACTCCCCGCCGGCTGGACCTGCCGGGCGCGGATCTTCCCGAGGTGCACTACCTCCGCACCGTCGACCAGGCCGACACCCTCCGCTCCCTCCTCGCCGACGGCGACAAGCGACTGGTCCTGGTCGGATCAGGATGGATCGGGATGGAGGTCGCCTCGGTCGCCAGGACCCTTGGGAACGACGTCACCGTCCTGGAACGCGATCCGATCCCGCTCGCGAACGCCCTGGGCGATGAACTCGGGCAGATGTTCGCCGACCTCCACACCGAGCACGGCGTCCGCCTCCGCCCGTCGGTTCAGGTGGCCGGGATCACCGGACAGAACGGGCATGTCAGCGGCGTGCGCCTCGACGACGGTGAGACCGTCCCGGCTGATCTCGTGCTCATCGGCGTCGGGGCCCTCCCGAATGTCGAGCTGGCGCAGGCCGCCGGGCTCGCCGTCGACAACGGCGTGCTCGTCGACGCGTCCCTCCGCTCAAGCGACCCCCACATCTACGCGGCCGGGGACATCGCGAACGCGATGCATCCTCGAATCGGCCTTCGGCTGCGGAGTGAACACTGGGCGAATGCACTTCACGGCGGGGCGGCTGCCGCACGCTCGATGCTCGGACAGCCCGTCTCCTACGACGGCGTCCCCTACTTCTACACCGACCAGTTCGACCTCGGAATGGAATACTCCGGCTATGGCCCGCTCACCCGTGGCGCCACCGTCGTCTACCGGGGCGACCGGCAGAGGCGCACCTTCATCTCCTTCTGGGTAGCCGAGAACAGGGTCGTCGCCGGCATGAACGTCAACGTCTGGGATGTCAATGAGGCCGTGCAGGGCATCATCCGTCGCGGCAACCCAGTCGACGCCGCCCGGCTCGCTGACGAAACCGTCCCGTTGGAGGAGTTGTGACTCCGGCCGCCTCGACGGGCACCGCGCCGTCGCCGACCGCCGCGCTGTCTGCCCAGGGCGTGAGCATCTGGCTCGACGACCTCTCGAGGGGCCGCATCCTCTCAGGTGGCCTCGAGACGCTCCTCGCCGGGCGGAACGTTGTCGGGATCACCACGAACCCGACGATCTTCGCCAGCGCGGTGTCGACCGGGCACGCGTATGACGCTCAGCTGGCATCCCTCGCCGCCTCGGGGACGTCTTCGTCGGATGCCGTGTTCGCGATCACCACGGCGGACGTCGCCCACGCCGCCGACCTGCTGCGCCCGATCCACGACGCGACGACGGGCCTCGACGGCTGGGTGTCCATCGAGGTTTCCGCGGCGTCGGCGCACGACAGCCACGCCACGATCGAGGAGGCGGAACGGCTCACGGCGGCGATCGCCCGACCGAACGTGTTCGTGAAGATTCCCGCCACGCGTGCGGGCCTCGACGCGATCAGCACCGCCATCGCGCGCGGCATCAGCATCAACGTCACTCTGATCTTCAGCCTCGAGCGGTACCGGGCGGTGATCGACGCCTACCTGAGCGGGCTGGAACAGGCGCATGCCGCCGGCGTCGACCTGCGCGGCATCCGATCGGTGGCGTCGTTCTTCGTCTCCCGGGTCGACACGGAGGTCGACAAGAGGCTCGACGCGATCGGGTCGGATGCCGCACGCTCGCTGAGAGGAAAAGCGGGCGTGGCGAACGCGCGGCTGGCGTACGAAATCTACGAGCAGGCGTTCTCGACTGAGCGGGCGCAACGCCTGGCGGCCCTCGGCGCGCACCCGCAGCGGCCGCTCTGGGCGTCGACCGGGGTCAAGGATCCCGCGCTCCGCGACACCTACTACGTGGAGGAACTCGTCGCTCCGGGCGTCGTCAACACGATGCCGGAGCGGACCCTGCAGGCGACGTTCGACCACGGCGAGATCCGCGGCAACACCGTCGCGGGAACTTATGAACAATCCCGGCGGATTCTCGCGGCGGTCGCCGATCTGGGCATCTCGTTCGACGAGGTGACCCTCGGCCTGGAGAACGCGGGCGTCGCCGCCTTCGCCGCCTCGGGCGAACAGCTCACCGACACGGTCGCGAAAGCGCTCGCGGCGAGTTCGAAGACCGGAGCGTGACCCATGCCCATATTCCCGGCGACCGCACGGCAGGGCTCGGTCACGTTCGAGGTGGAGACGCTCGTGCCCACCGAGTACGGGCCGCTCCGGTTCCGCGCCTATCGGGACGACGACACCGGCACTGAGCATCTCGCCATCGTCTCTGGGGATCCCGCCGGCTCCGCCGCCGTCGTGCGGGTCCACTCCGAGTGCCTCACCGGTGAGGTCTTCGGCTCGCACAAGTGCGAATGCGGTCCTCAACTCGAGGTGGCGCTGGCGCTCATCGCCGAGTTCGGCGGTGTCGTGATCTACTTGCGGGGCCATGAGGGCCGGGGAATCGGCCTCGTCGCGAAACTCCGGGCCTACCGGTTGCAGGAATCGGGGCTCGACACGCTCGACGCCAACCTCGCGCTCGGCCTCGCCGCCGATTCGCGGGAGTACAGCGCCGCTGCCGCGATCCTCACTGACCTGAACGTGAGGTCGGTGCGGCTTCTGACCAACAATCCCGACAAGATCGCGCAGCTGACGGCGTCCGGGATCTCCGTCGCCGAACGGCTCCCGCTCCTCGTCGGGGAGCGCCCGGCGAACCGCGACTACCTCCGCGCGAAGCGTGACCGGATGGGGCACCTGCTGGCTGCCGAGCTGTAACGGTGCGGGGTAGTCTGGGCGGATGCTGACCGCCGGAGTTGATCTCGCCGCGGAGAGCAAGGGCACGGCACTCGCGGTTCTCGACTGGCGGGTGCCAGGTGCCACTCTTGTGGAACTCCGTCTGGGCGTCGACGACACCGTGATCGCCGGGATGGCAGGCGGCGTCGACAAGCTCGGCATCGACTGCGCGCTCGGCTGGCCGGACGAGTTCGTCAGCTTCATTGCCGAGCACGCGAGCCGGAACGTCGGCCCTTTCCGGATCGACGGCGGTATGGACTGGCGCCGCACCCTCGCCTACCGGGAGACGGACCGGGAGGTACGTCGGCTGACCGGTCGCTGGCCGCTCAGCGTCTCCACGGACCGGCTGGGCCTCACCGCCATGCGCTGCGCGGGGCTCCTCGCGCGGCTCCAGGAGGCGGGTGTCGACGTGGATCGCGCCGGCTCAGGAACCGTCGTCGAAGTCTATCCGGGCGCTTCCCTCCGGCTGTGGGGATTCGGAACGACCGGCTACCGCAGGGAGGCAGAGAGCCGTGCCGTGCTCCTGCAGGCGATCCTCGACGAGGCTCCGTGGCTGGATATCGGAGGGTTCGCGGGACAGATGATCGCGTCAGCCGATGCGTTCGACGCTGTCGTCGCCGCGCTCGCTGCGCGGAATGCCGCAGTGGGTGCTTACGATCCGCCGGCTCCCGCGGTCAGCGAGCGAGCGGGTCGTGAGGGCTGGATCGCCCTGCCCAATGGTCGCCTGAACGACCTCGTGAACGAAACGCTCTAACGCCTGGCGAGGACGTGCGCGGGAATGCCGAACGACAACGCCACCGAGAGGATGCCCACGAAGAAGATGATGGCCTGGAAGCTTTCGACGGTGAACGCGAAATAGAACAGGAACATGCCAGCCAGGAACAGCGCGAAGGAGAGGACGAAAGCCATGCGGCCAGTCTATCCAAATTCGGTGAGCTGATGGCCAGCACAGTCCTGCCGTCTGCGGGCGTGTTCGCAGCCCTGTGCCAGAGTGGATCCGTGACCCTCAAACACAGCCTCCTCGCCCTGGTTGTCGCGCTGATCTGGGGACTCAACTTCGTGATCATCGACGAAGGACTCGCCGGCGTACCGCCGCTCGTGTTCGTGGCGATGCGATTCGTGCTCGTGGCGATTCCTGCTGTGTTCTTTCTCCGTCCTCCTGCGATCGGGTGGCGGAACATCCTCGCCGTCGGGGTGTTCCTCAGCCTCGGCCAGTTCTGCCTGCTGTATCTCGCGCTGCACCTCGGCATGCCCGCCGGCCTGGCCTCGCTTCTCCTGCAGACCCAGGTTCTTCTGACCATCCTCATTTCGGCGGGCCTCCTCGGCGAACGCCCGACCCGCCGTCAGCTCATCGGTGTGCTCGTCGGCACCGCCGGTCTCGGCATCGTGGTCGGCGGCCACAGCGTCACCGCACCGTGGGTGCCGCTCGTGATCACGCTCGGTGCCGCGCTGTCGTGGGCGATCGGCAACGTGCTCAGCCGTCGCGCGAAGGCGGCATCCGGGCTGTCCCTCGTGGTCTGGTCTGCGCTCGTCGTCCCGATTCCGAGTTTCGCACTTGCTCTGGTCCTCGACGGCCCCGACACCGTGTTCGGCGCGCTGTCGCAGCTGTCGCTCGTCGCGATCCTCAGCACGGTGTACACGGCGGTCGCCGCATCGCTCATCGGTTACGGAATCTGGAACACGCTCATGGCGCGTTACCCGACGAGCGCCGTCGTTCCGTACACCCTTCTCGTCCCGGTGATCGGCGTCGCCGCCGCCTGGCTGGTGCAGGGCGAAGTGCCGACCGTCAGCGAGATCCTCGGCGGATCGATCATGCTCGCCGGACTGGCCACGGCCGTCCTCCGGCGGGAGCGCCGGTCACTGGAAGTCCCTGGATCGGGTCCGGGCGCTGAGCGAGAGAGGCTCGAGCCGGTCGGCTAACAGGTTGACGATGCCCTCAGGGGATCGCTCCAGGATGCCACGGACGATCATCGCCGGCGCCTCCCGTGCTGTTCTCCGGTAGCGTCCCCACACGCCGACACTGCAGATCACATTGACAAGCCCTGTCTCGTCCTCGAGGTTCACGAACGTGATCCCGCTCGCCGTCGCGGGGCGTTGCCGGTGGGTCACGACACCGCCGACCTCGATGCGCCGCCCTGACTCGGTGGTCTTGAGCTGCTCGGCGCTCTTCACCCCTCTCTCGGCGAGCATGGGCCGAACGTACCGGATCGGATGGTCGTCGGGGGTGACCCCGGTCGACCACAGGTCGTTGATGACCTGCTCCTCTCCGGTGAGCATCGCGAACAGCGGCGGCTGCACGGTGAGGTGGCTGCCCTGCAACTGGTCGGGACGTTCCTGAGACGCCTGCTCGGCGTCCCACAGCGCGCCGCGCCTCGAGAGTCCGAAGGAATCGAAGGCCCCTGCAGCCGCCAGCGCTTCGAGCTGGGCGGAGGTGAGGCCGACCCGACGGGCGAGGTCGCGCATGTCGCGGTAGTCGCCGCCGCTCTGTCTCTCGGCCACGATCTGCTCGGCTTTGCGGGCACCGATCGAGGTGACTTCGGCGAGTCCGAGCCGCACAGCGTACTGCCCGTCACGTCGGTGGTCGGCGGGGTCGAACGGCGCCGTGCGGTCGTAGGCCTGAACCGGGGGCTGGGAGTAGTCGAGGCAGGCGTCGAGGCCGGTTGCTGAGCTTGTCGAAGTGCGATCAGCGGGGTGGGATGCGAGCGGGGCGAGCCCCGCCTCCACCCCGGAGAGCTGGATGTCCGGGCGGAGTGTTTCGACGCCGTGCCGCGTGGCATCCGCGACGAGGGACTGCGGCGAGTAGAAACCCATCGGCTGCGCGCGGAGCAGCGCGGCCAGGAAGGCTGCCGGGTAGTGCAGCCGCATCCACGCGCTGGCGTAGACGAGCAGGGCGAAGCTGATCGAGTGGCTCTCGGCGAAACCGAAGTTCGCGAATGCCTGGATCTTCATATAGATGGTGTCAGCGTCCTCGCCGGTGATGCCGTTGGTGGCCATGCCCTCGTAGAGCTTGGCTTTGAGCGACTCGATCTTCTCCTGCCCGCGTTTGGACCCCATCGCCCGGCGCAGCAGGTCGGCGTCTTCACCGGTGCAGCCGCCGACCACCATGGCCATCTGCATGAGCTGCTCCTGGAACAACGGCACCCCGAGGGTGCGCTTGAGCACCGGTTCGAGGTCGGGGTGCAGGTAGGTGATCGGCTCCCCTCCTGTGCGCCGGCGGATGTACGGGTGTACCGCCCCGCCCTGGATCGGCCCCGGCCGCACCATCGCGATCTGGATCACGAGGTCGTAGAAGCGCCGCGGCTGCAGCCGGGGCAGCATGCCCATCTGCGCCCGGCTCTCGACCTGGAACACCCCGACGGTGTCTGCGCGGCAGAGCTGGTCATAGACGGCCTGTTCCTCCTTCGGCATGGACTGCAGGTCCCACCGTTCGCCGCAGTGCTCGGCGGCGAGGTCGAAGGAGTACTGCAGCGCGGCGAGCATGCCGAGCCCGAGCAGGTCGAACTTGACGAGGCCCATCCAGGCGCAGTCGTCCTTGTCCCACTGCAGCACCGTCCGCCCGTCCATCCGCGCATGCTCGATGGGGCATACTTCACCGACGGGACGGTCGGTGAGCACCATGCCGCCGGAGTGGATGCCGAGGTGGCGCGGGAAGGTGAGTACCTGCTGGGCGAGGTCCACCACCGGCTGGGGGATGTCGTGGTCGTCGCTCGAGGTGATCGCTCCCCAGCGTTCCACCTGCTTCGACCAGGCGTCCTGCTGGCCCGGGCTGTGGCCGAGCGCCTTGGCCATGTCACGCACGGCGAACTTCGGACGGTAGGTGATGACGTTCGCCACCTGGGCGGCGTTGAACCGCCCGTACTTCTCGTAGACGTGCTGGATCACCTCCTCACGCCGGTCGGAGTCGAAGTCGACGTCGATGTCGGGTTCCTCGTCGCGCATGCTCGAGAGGAACCGTTCGAACGGCAGGCCGTAGGCGATCGAGTCGACCGCGGTGATGTCGAGCAGATAGCAGACCGCCGAGTTCGCCGCTGACCCCCGGCCCTGGCAGAGGATGCCACGGCTGCGGGCGAACTGCACGATCTCGTGGACGATGAGGAAGTAGCCGGGAAAGTCCTTCTGCTCGATCACGTCGAGTTCCCGTTCGATCCGTTCGGTGACCGTTGAGTCTGCGCCCGGGTACCGCCGTGCGGCGCCCTGCCAGGTGAGCTCCCTCAGCCAGCTCATCGGTGTGTGGCCCTCCGGGACCTCCTGGAGAGGAAGCCCTGGTTTCACGCTGCGCAGCCGGAACGCCAGCTCGTCGGCGATCTCAACGGTACGCGCGACGGCACCCGGGTAGCGGGCGAACCGGCGTGCCATCTCGGCGCCGCTCCGCAGGTGCGCCGCTCCGGATGCCGGCAGCCAGCCGTCGAGGTCGTCGAGGCTCCGCCGCGCCCTCACCGCGGCGAGCGCCGACGCGAGCGGATGCTGTGCCGGCGTCGCGTAGTGAGCCCCGGTCGTCGCGACGACCGGCAACCCGAGGCCGGCGGCGACGGCCGCGAGGGTGTCGTTGGCCGTGGTGTCCTCCGGGTTGCCGTGGTCGACGAGTTCCACGACGACGTTGCCCTTCCCGAACAGCCGGACGAGTTCGGTGAGTTCGCGGCGGGCACCAGCAGCGCCCTCAGCGACGAGCGCCTTCCGGACCGCCCCCTTACGGCATCCGCTCAGCACCAGCCAGGTGCCGTCCGCGGCGGAAGCCAGGTCGGCGATGTCGTAGCAGGGCTTGCCCTTCTCGGCACCGTGCGCCAGATGCGCGGCGGTGATCGCCCCGGCGAGCCGGTGGTAGCCTTCCTCGCGCCGGGCGAGGACGACGAGGTGGGTGCCCTCCGGGTCGGGTTCGCCGTTCTGCGGTTTGCTCAGGCCGAGCGACAGTTCGGCGCCGAAAATGGTGCGGAGTCCGGGGTGCGCCTCGGCCGCCTCGGCCAGCCGGACGATGCCGTACAGCCCGTCGTGGTCGGTGAGGGCGAGCCCGTCGAGTCCCAGCCGCGCCGCCTCCTCGACGAGCTTCTCGGGTGAGGACGCGCCGTCGAGGAAACTGAAGTTGGAGTGGGCGTGCAGTTCGACGTACGGCACGGCCTCTGCCACGGGTTCCGGGAGACCAGCGGGAACGTAAGCCAGCCGCTTGCGCGACCAGGCCGGGCTGTCGCCGCCATCCGCCCCCGGCGGTGGGGAGCCGGGACGGCTGGCATCCGAGAGCGTGCGTTCGAATTCGGACCACGGTACCGGCGGGTTATGCCAGCCCATCGGCCTGTCCTTCCGTGTGATTCTCAGTCATAGCGGGCCTCCGCCCACCAGCCGGAGTCGTCGAGCACGAGCAGCCAGGCTCCTCCGGCCTCATCGACGAGCTGGAACCGGTTCAGCCGTCGGCCGCCGGCATCCCACCAGCGTTCGGTGACCGGCCACGGCCCTGCCCAGGCGGAGACCGCGCCGGGGGTGCCGCCGGGCCCGGCGAACCGCACAGGCACCGCGGAGAGTTCGCCGCGGTCGTCGACGGCGACCTCTGCCCCGCCGGCGCCCGAGACGACGACCCGCTGGCGTTCGGGAAACACGGTCGCCGGCGGCGGCCCCGGCAGCCGGCCGGGCCACGGCAGCGCCTGCGAGGCGCGAACGGATGCCTCCCCTCCTGGCGGCAGGTCACCCCACGGCACGAGAACCCGCCGGTCGGCAGGCTGTCGCCCCCCGGCGATGCGGGCGGTGAGCACCCCGGTGTGGCCGACCATGCTCTGCACCCGGGACAGGCCGGAGTGGATACGCTCATCGGTCGCTCCGCCGTACAGCCCCGCTTCGTGGTTGCCGGCGGGGTCGACGCTCTCCGGTTCCACCCGGAGTTTCGCGATGGCGCTGTTGAGCCCGCTCTCGGCGAGGCCCGCCCCCTGCACCTGCCAGCGCACCCGGTCGAGAACGTCGCCGGCGGTGAACCAGCGCGGGTGCAGCCAGGTGCGGGACCGGGAGTCTCCGCTTTCGGTGGACACGTCGATCCGGATGGCGGTCGCCACGAGCGATGACGCCTGCAGGCGCGCCACGAACTCTTCAGCGGCGGTGCGGAACGCGAACGCGACCTGGTCGACCCGGTCGAGCGGCGGCTCGAATTCCACGACGCTCGAGTGATCGGCGGGTGGCACCCGTGCGTCGACATCGCTCGGGTCGAATCCGGAGGCGAGCCGGTGGGCGAGCACTCCGTCCGGCCCGAACCGGTCGCGGACCTGCATTTCGTCGAGCTGGGCGAAGTCGCCGAGGGTACGGATGCCGAGCCTCCGCAGCAGGGTGGCCAGGCCAGGCCGCTCGAGCAGTTCGACACCGAACGGGGCGAGGAACTCCGGGGAGCGTCCGGCGGGAACGATGCGGATGGCATCCGGGGTCGACGCGTGCCCTTTCGCGGCCTGCTCGGCGGCGAACGGGCCGTCGGCGATACCGACCCTGGCCCCCGCGACCCCCACCCCGGCCAGGGTGTCGAGGAGCGCCTGGGCGGCCTGCCGCTCTCCGCCGTAGTACCGGCTCGGGCCGCGAGCCCGCATCACGCAGGTGCCCGGCCGGGAGAGCTGCACACCCGGGACGATCTGCTCCACGGCCGCGATGACCGGTTCGAACACCCGATGGTCGAGCACCGGGTCGTACGGTACAGCGACCAGGTCGGTGCAGCGGGACTGTGCCTCCCGCACCCGGAGACCGCGACGGACCCCATCGCCGCGGGCCGCCGCTGAGCAGGCGAACACCTCGCCGCGTTCGATCAGGGCGAGCGGGGTGCCCGGTGGGAGGCCGAGTTCCGCGGCAGCGGCGGTGGTCGGCCAGTCCGGGCACCAGAGCAGGAGGGTCCGCACCGGTGTCGACGCAGACGCCGCTGTTGACGCAGACGCCGCTGGTGAAGCAGGCGCTGTCATGAGACGGCCGCCTCGTCGAATCGCTCGGCGGGTACCGGGCGGGCGTGCACGCCGGCCAGCCCGGCCGGGCGGATGACCTGTTCGGTGTCTGGCAGCCACAGTTGCTTGCGCCGCGGTTTGCCGGTGAGGGTGCGCCCGGTGACCGACACCGTGACCCGGCGGGCGGCCAGGTAACCGGCCCCGTCACCGAGTCCCATCCACCGGTCGTCGGACACCCGCAACGTCGCCTCGCTCTGCGGCCACTCGCCGAGGGCGACCAGGGTGGAGCCGCGCTGGCGCAGCCGGGAACCGAGCCGCGCCACCTCGGCGGCGGAGAGGGATGCCGGCGGGCGGGCGAGCACGACGGTGACGACGTCGGCGAGGGCGGCGGTGACCTGCAGCCACTGCTCCCCCGGGTCGGGCACGAGCACGAGCCGGTCAAGGTCGATGCCCGCCGCTGCCGCGGCTTCGACGCCGAGGGCGGGCAGGCCGACGACGCCGCACCAGGCCCCCGCCGCGCTGGGTCCGGCAAGGAGGGCGAGGGCCAGGCTCGTCGACTCGTGCACCGAATAGGCGGCGCCGGCCCGCAGCACACCGCCCGGCAGCAGTTCGGCGATTCCCGGGGATGTCGGAAGCCCATGCGAATCTATCCGGGTCCGTTGCATCCCCCGGATGCGCGCCTGCAACTCCGCGACCTGGCTCGCGGCTGTCGGCGCAGGAGCGCCGGAAAAAACCGGAGGTCGATGAGTAGCAACGGACAGGGACATGCGTTAATGGTCGAACACATGTTCGATTAAGTCAATCGGGTGACACACCCCGGGAGAGTCGCCCGACGAAGCTTTGCTGCGGCGGTCCTCGGTCACCGTGCGATACTGAAAAACCGACAGCGAACCGGCAGGAATGCCCCGAAAGCAGACAGATGTCCGACAGGACCGGCACCCCAGAAACGACTTCGACGGTCGACCATGCGCGGATTTCCTGGGTCGAGGGCGGATCGCCGCGGTCGGCGCTCTGGCGCTCAGAAAGCGGCTGGCCCGCCCCGGTGAACGTCGTGCTCGGCGACGACGACCTGACCGCCGAGAAGGCGTTCCGGCTCGCCTCCACCGGAACAGCGATGCTCTGGACCGGGGACTTCCACAACGCCCGCCAGCTGCTCAGCGCCATGGGCCGGCGCCTGGCCGACTCCCCCCGGCCGAAAAACGACAACATCACCGCGGCGTTCCACCGCACGCGCGACGACGCCCTCCGCCGGGCGACGATCCTCGGGATGCTCCTCGTCCCGCTCGAGGCGAACGGCACCGTTCCCCTCCGCCGCGCCCCCGACATCCGCCTCGCCGCCGCGCACGCCTGGGGTTCTCTCGACGAGGCATCCGTCCTCTCCCTGCGCGAACTGCTCGGCGTGATCGGCGCCGAGGAATGGCGCGCGACGGGGATTCCCGTGCCGGCACTCGGTGCGCGGATCCACCCGCACTACGGCGTCTTCTCCCCCGTCCGCGGCGAGTACCTCGACCTCGTGGCGACCGCTCCTCTGCCGCAGGATGCCACGACCGCGTTCGACATCGGAACCGGAACCGGCGTGCTGTCGGCGATCCTGGCCTCGCGTGGCATCCGGTCGGTCACCGCCACTGACATGGATAAGCGGGCGATCGCCTGCGCGCGCGAGAATCTTGAGGCCCTCGGCTTCGCGGATACCGTCACCGTGGTCGACGCCGACCTGTTCCCGGAGGGCCGCGCCGACATCGTCGCATGCAACCCGCCGTGGATCCCGGCGACTCCGAGGACCGCCACCGACTTCGCCGTCTACGACGAGGGCGGGCGGATGCTCGCCGGCTTCCTCTCCGGGCTGGCCGGGCACCTCACCCCGGGCGGTGAGGGCTGGCTCGTGATCTCAGACATCGCTGAACGACTCGGCCTCCGCTCCCGCGGCGACCTGCTCGACGCCATCGACGACGCCGGACTCAGCGTGATCGGCCGGATGGATACCCGGCCGACCCACGCTCGGGCAACCGACGCCGCCGATCCGCTGTATGCGGCGCGAGCCGCCGAAGTCACCTCGCTCTGGCGGCTCCGCGTCGCTTAACCCCTGACCGGCTCGAACCCGTCGGCGCGCACGCCCCAGCTGGCTTCCCAGGTGTCGCCGGGCGCGAGCCACCTGAGGCCCTGGCCGGAGTTGAAGGCGTCGGCCGGCGCCGTCATCGGCTCGATGGCCACGGCTTTCGACTGGCCGGGGTACTCCTCTGTGGTGAACACCTGCCAGTACGCGAAGTTCTCGTCACCCCAGACCGTCACGGAGCGGCCATCGGGCGCCGACACGGAGTGCTCCGAGACCCCGTCGCGCAGGACGGCACCGCCGAAACCGTCGTCGAGCGTGAGGTCGCGGAGCAGCACACCGCCGCGCAGGTCGTAGGGGGTGTCGTCCACCGGAACCTCGGCCGTTGGCAATTGCCTGTCGTCGACCTGAATGTGGGTCGTGACGTTCACGGTGACCGTGAGCTCTTCGGGTTCGACGTCGCCGATGGTGAAGAACGGGTGGGCGCCGATCGCGACCGGCGCGGCGGCATCCGATCGGTTGGTGATCGCATGGGTCACCTCCATGCCCGCGTCGACGAGGCGGTAGGTGACGGCGGTTTCGAGAAGGAACGGGTATCCGTTCTGCGGGAACACCTTCGCCTCGAGCCGCAGGGTCGACTCGGTGCGGGCGGCGACGGAATAGGGGCTGAAGCGCAGCAGGCCGTGGCTGGCATTGTTCTTCGCCGGCTCGGTGATCGCGAGCTGTTGCGTCTGGCCGTCGAGCGTCCAGCGACCGTCGCGGATGCGGTTCGGCCACGGCACGAGGACCATCCCGCTTCCCCAGGGCCGCTTCGTGCCGGCGTCGTAGGGCGGGACGATATCGACCCCGTACACGCTCAGCCGGCGGATGCCCGCGGCCACCTGGGTGATCGTCGCCGAGACGACGCCGGACGGCGTCTCCAGGCTGAGGTCGAATTGTTCACCGGTTACTGGGTGCATGGGCATCTGGGCTCCTCCCCGGTCCAACGTGGAAGACACGTCCTCACCGAGCGTAGCGCCTGGGCATGCCGCCGGCGACGGCTAGCCGAAATGCGACGCGGGGAGAAGAATCGGCAGGATTCATTCACGTTCAAGGAGGAAAGCATGAGCTCAGTTGCCCGTATCACCACGATCAGCGCCCGTTCGGAGACCAGTTTCGACGACGCCGTCGCTGTCGGCGTCGCGCGCGCCAGCGAGACCCTGCGCCACGTGTCAGGCGCGTGGATCAAGGACCAGAAGGTCGAAGTGCAGGACGGCAAGATCACCGTATGGCACGTCGTCCTCGAGGTGACGTTCGTCCTCGAATGACCGTTACGCGGTGAGGACCTCGACGCCGGCCGCCGAGAGATCGGCGACCAGCGTCGGGTCCGCTCCGACACTCGTCAGGATCAGGTCGACCTCGTCGAGGGACGCGATGGTGCCCAGGCTGACCCGGCCGAGCTTCGACGCGTCCGCCACGACGATCACGGTCTCGGCGGCGGCGGCCATGAGCTGCTTCACCTCCGCTTCGGGCAGGTTCACGTTCGTGATGCCGTGGCGAACGTCCACCCCGTTGCATCCGAGGATCGCCACGTCGGCGTGCACCTGATCGAGCACCGCTCGCGCAAGCGGCTGCACGAGCGAATGCTGCAACGGCCGGAGCGCGCCGCCGGTCACGATCACCGTGAACCGCGGGATCTCTGACTCCAGCTCGAGCGCAATGTTCAGGCCGTTGGTGATGACGACGATGTCTTCGAGGTCGGCGCGCTCCTTGAGCGCCTGCGCGACCGCGAGCGTCGTCGTTCCGACGTCGAGCAGAATGCTTTGACCCGAGCTGACGAGCGAGGCGGCGAGCCTGCCGATGGCCTGTTTGTCAGGGGCGGACGCCTCCAGCGACTCCTCGAAGCTCGCTTCGCGGGCGGGCGCCTCCCGCGGAACGGCTCCTCCGTGGACCCGGCGGATGACCTTGTCGTCGCCGAGGGCGGCGAGGTCGCTGCGAACGGTGACCTCGCTCACGCCGAAGACCTCCGAAAGTTCGGCGACCCGCACGAAGCCACGCCCGCCGATGAGGTCGGCCATCCGCTCGCGCCTCACGATGGCCGGCACGACGTCGTCGTCGA
Source organism: Mycetocola sp. 2940 (assembly GCF_040548835.1). NCBI lineage: Bacteria > Bacillati > Actinomycetota > Actinomycetes > Micrococcales > Microbacteriaceae > Mycetocola > Mycetocola sp. 2940. The sequence continues at coordinate 194,110 of NZ_JBEPSK010000005.1, read as the reverse complement.
TACCAGGGGTCGGGTCGCGGAGAGAAGCCATACGGGTCAGTTTCATTTACTTTCAATTGCTTGTCAATCGGTCGAGCAATGCCTAGAATCGTTTGCGTATGTGAAACCTACCGGAAAGGCGCTCCGCTCAAATGTCCCTGATCTCCACGCAAACGGATGTGCTCGCCGACGGGCGCGAGATCCTCTACTTCGACGACGCGGACACGACGCTCGGAGCCGAGCGGTCCGCCGACACCCGTGATCTTCCCGACCGGCCCGCGACGGCATCCATGCGCCAGGACCCGCTCACCGGTGAGTGGATCTCGATCGCGTCCGCCCGGCAGAGCCGGGCGTTCCTGCCCCCGGCACACCTCGATCCGCTCGCCCCGCAGACTCCGACGAACCCGTCAGAGGTGCCGAGCAACTATGACGTGGCCGTGTTCGAGAACCGCTCCCCCTCGTTCGGCCCCCTGCTCGAGGACGACAACGCGCCGCGCGGTCTCGACGACCTCGCCGAGGTCGGCATCGGCCGCACCCGCACGTCCGTCGGCCGGTGCGAAGTGGTCTGTTTCAGCCCCGAGCACGAGGGCTCGTTCGGCTCGCTCAGCCGCTCCCGCGCCCGCACGGTCATCGAGGCATGGGCATCCCGCACCGCCGCGTTGAGCGCCCTCCCCGGCATCCAGCAGGTCTTCCCGTTCGAGAACCGCGGCGTCGAAATCGGCGTGACCCTGCTGCACCCGCACGGGCAGATCTACTCCTACCCGTACGTGACGCCGCGCACGACGCGGCTGCTGGCATCCATCGAGAGCTACGGCCCGACCCTCTTCGCCGACGTCCTTGCCAGCGAGCAGTCCGGCGACCGCGTCGTCCTGCAGGGCGAGCACTGGACAGCGTTCGTGCCCTTCGCCGCGCGCTGGCCGATCGAGGTGCACATGCTCCCCCACCGCCACGTGCCCGACTTCAACGCCACCACTGACGAGGAGCGCGACGAGCTCGCCGCGCTGTACCTGCGCCTGCTGCGCGGGATCGACGCGCTCTACGACACTCCCACGCCGTACATCGCCGCCTGGCACCAGGCCCCCGTCGCGACCGGACGCGACGACATCCGCCTGATGCTGCAACTCACGTCTCCGCGTCGTGCGGCTGACAAACTGAAGTACCTGGCCGGATCCGAGGCAGCGATGGGCGCGTGGATCGGCGACATCCCGCCCGAGCAGACCGCGGAACGCGTGCGCGAGGCCATCGCCCGTGCCGACAAGGAGAACCCCGTATGAGCGAGCTGAGCACCCGGGCACGAGCGGGTTTCACCGAGCGGTTCACCCGTGAGCCGGCCGGCGTCTGGCGCGCACCCGGTCGCGTCAACCTCATCGGCGAACACACCGACTACAACGACGGCTTCGTCTTCCCGTTCGCCATCGACAGGTCGACCGTGGTCGCCCTGGCGCCCCGCGAGGATCGCATCATCCAGGTGACCACCGCGTACACCGACGACATCGTGCGGATCGGCCTCGACGAGGTCACCCCTGCTGCCCTCGCCGGCTGGTCGGCTTATCCGCTCGGCGTCGTCTGGGCGCTCGGGGAGTTCGGAGCCGACCTCACGGCTGTGCCCGGTTTCGACGCCCACATCGACTCGGATGTGCCGATCGGCGCCGGGCTGTCGTCGTCAGCGGCCATCGAGTGCGCCGTGTCCGTCGCCCTGACCGAGGTGTGGGGGCTCGGGCTCGACCGCCAGACCCTCGCCCGCGTCGGCCAGCTCGCCGAGAACAAGGCGGTCGGGGCGCCGACAGGCATCATGGACCAGTCCGCGTCCCTGCTCGGAATGAAGGACGCCGCGGTCTTCCTCGACTGCCGCAGCCTCGACGCCGAGGTCATCCCGCTCGGCTTCGAAGCCGCCGGGCTCGTTCTTCTCGTCATCAACACTCATGTCTCCCACGCGCACGCCACTGGCGGGTACGCCGACCGGCGGGCGTCATGCGAACGCGGAGCACGCGAGATGGGTGTCTCCTCGCTCCGTGACCTCGATGTCGACGACCTTGATCGGGCAGCCCGAACGCTCGATGACGTGACCTTCCGGCGCATCCGTCACATCCTCACCGAGAACCAACGCGTGCTCGATACGGTCCGTACGCTGCGTCTCGAGGGCCCCGAGGCCATCGGTGCGTTGCTCACCGCCTCACACCTGTCGATGCGGGACGACTTCGAGATCTCGGTGCCCGAGCTCGACCTTGCCGTCGACACCGCGCTCGCCGCCGGCGCGATCGGTGCCCGGATGACCGGGGGCGGCTTCGGCGGCGCCGCCATCGCGCTCGTGCGGGTGGCTGAGCTCTCTGCGGTGTCGGATGCCGTTCTGGCTGCGTTCGCGGCGCAGAACTTCACCACGCCCGACCTGTTCACAGTGACGGCGGCCGACGGAGCGTCCGGCGCCGATTAGGTGCGCCCTCAACAGGACGATCCGCCAGGATGTGACGCCCAACAGGAGAAAACGCCCGCTTCGGGACCTGTGATCCTGTTGAGCGTCCAGCTATTCGGGCTCCACCGCCGTCGGTGTTCCGCCCGTGAGGCGAACCAGTTCGTCGAAGCTCGTCGGGAACACCGTGTGCGGGTGCCCCGCCGCTGCCCACACCTCCGGGTAGGCGGCGAGCGCGGTGTCGACGAAGGTGCGCACCGGCGCCGGATGCCCGACGGGCGCCACGCCCCCGATCACCTGGCCGGTCGCGGCCCGCACCGTCGCGGCATCCGCTCGTTTGAGCCTGCCGCCGAGCTGCTCCCCGAGCCAGCCCGTGTCGACGCGGTGCGCCCCGGAGGTGAGGACGAGCACCGGTTCACCGTCGAGGGTGAAGACGAGCGAGTTCGCGATCGCACCGACGTCGACGCCGAGCGCTTCGGCGGCGTGCACCGCCGTCGGCGTGGCATCGTCGAACCAGCGCACGTCTCCGCCGACCCCGCCCGCACGGAGTTCGGACAGGACGCGGTCGACAGAGGGATGGTTTGCGGCGTTCTCGCTCATGCGGGAAGCCTAGCGACCCTCATGCAACACCGAGAAGGGCGGAGCGAGACTACGGGTTCAGGCGCTCCGCCGTGTCCACCACGTTCGTGAGCAGTTGCACCCGGGTCATCGGGCCGATCCCGCCGGGGTTCGGTGAGATCCACGCGGCGATCTCGGCCGCCGCCGGGTCAACGTCGCCGACGACCCTGCTCTTGCCGGTCTCCGGGTCGGTTTCGCGGCTCACACCGACGTCGAGCACGATCGCGCCCGGCTTCACCGCGGATGCCTTCACGATCCCCGGAACGCCGGCCGCCGCCACGATCACGTCGGCGGTGCGCAGCAGGTCGTCGAGTCCGGTGGTTCCGGTGTGGGTGAGCGTGACCGTCGCATTGAACTCGCGCCGGGTCAGCAGCGGGCCGATCGCGCGGCCGACGGTGACACCCCGCCCGACGACGACGACGTGCTTGCCGGCGAGCTCGATCCCATGCCGCTGCATCAGTTCGATGGCTCCGCGCGGGGTGCACGGCAGCGGGGTGGAGATGGGCCGGTTGACGTTGAGGATGAGCCGCCCGAGGTTCGTCGGGTGCAGACCGTCAGCATCCTTCTCCGGGTCGACCCGCTCGAGGATCGCGTCGGTGTCGAGGTGGGCGGGCAACGGCAGCTGCACAATGTAGCCCGTGCAGGAGTCGTCGGCGTTGAGCTCGTCGAGGACTGCCTCGAGCTCCTCCTGGCTGATCGACTCGGGCAGGTCGCGGCGGATCGACTCGATGCCGACCTCGGCGCAGTCCCTGTGCTTGCCGGCGACGTACCACTGCGAACCCGAGTCTGAGCCGACGAGGACGGTGCCGAGACCCGGCACGATGCCGCGTTCGCGCAGGGCGGAGACCCGTTCCTTCAACTCCGCCTTGATGACGGATGCGACGGCTTTGCCATCGAGGATCTGTGCGGTCACTGCGCGAGGCCGGGGTACAGCGGGAAGGCGTCGGTGAGCGTCTTCACGCGGGTGCGCAGCCCGGCGATGTCAGCGCCCGGCTTGAGGGCCGTCGCGATGACGTCGGCGACCTCGGTGAACTCGGCGTCGTCGAAGCCGCGCGTGGCAAGCGCAGGCGTTCCGATACGCAGGCCCGAGGTGACCATCGGCGGGCGCGGGTCGAACGGCACCGAGTTGCGGTTCACCGTGATGCCGACCTCGTGGAGGGCGTCCTCGGCCTGCTGGCCGTTGACCTCGGAGTTGCGGAGGTCGGCGAGGACGAGGTGCACGTCGGTTCCGCCGGTGAGCACGTCGACGCCAGCGGCGCGGGAGTCGTCGGCGGTGAGCCGTTCGGCGAGAAGGCGGGCGCCGCGCAGGGTGCGCTCCTGGCGGTCCTTGAACTCCGGCTGAGCGGCGAGGAGGAACGCCGTCGCCTTGGCGGCGATGACGTGCATGAGCGGCCCGCCCTGCTGGCCGGGGAACACGTTCGAGTTGAGCTTCTTGGCAAGGTCCATGTCGCGGCTGAGGATGAACCCGGATCGCGGGCCGGCGAGGGTCTTGTGCACCGTCGACGACACGACGTCGGCGAACGGCACCGGTGACGGGTGCAGCCCGGCGGCGACGAGACCGGCGAAGTGCGCCATGTCGACCCAGAGCTTCGCGCCGACCTCGTCGGCGATGGCACGGAACGCCGCAAAGTCGAGCTGACGCGGGTAGGCGGACCAGCCGGCGATGATGACCTGCGGCTTGTGCTCGAGGGCCTTCTCGCGCACGACGTTCATGTCGACGAGGAAGGTTTCCGGGTCGACGCCGTAGGAGACGGCGTTGTAGAGCTTGCCCGAGAAGTTGAGCTTCATGCCATGCGTGAGGTGGCCACCGTGGGCGAGTTCGAGGCCGAGGATGGTGTCGCCGGGGGTGGCGATGGCCGAGAGCACCGCGGCGTTCGCTGTGGCACCCGAGTGCGGCTGCACGTTGGCGTATGCGGCGCCGAAGAGGCTCTTGGCGCGCTCGATGGCGAGCGACTCGGCCACGTCGACGTACTCGCAGCCGCCGTAGTACCGGCGTCCCGGGTAACCCTCGGCGTACTTGTTGGTGAGCACACTGCCCTGGGACTGGAGGATCGACACGGGGACGAAGTTCTCACTGGCGATCATCTCGAGGTAGTCGCGCTGGCGACCGAGTTCCTGGTCGAGGACGGCGGCGATCTCGGGGTCGACCTCGGAGAGGGGCGCGTTGAACGTTGAGGACAAAAGGGGCTCCTTAGACAGCGGCGGACAAAATGTCAGGTAATCCGTATCAACCCAGGCGTTCGGCCGAATCCGTGTCAGTCGCTCCCTGATGGTGACCATCCGAGACGGGATTTCCTCCCGCCTGCACGCCAGTTACGACAGACCGATCATAGCAGCGGTCGGGATCGGGTCCACTTTCCGGCATTCGCCCGGTCGGCTGGCGGAGCGGATGCCACGGCGAGCGCCGCCCGAAAATTCCCGCTTGTTCAGTGCTGAAAAGCGATTCACACTGTTAGTGACCCCCAAATTGGGAGCCAGCTTGTGGAGGAGTTGGTAGGAATGAAGAAATGGACGCGGTGGCAAGACTGGGCAGTTGTCGCCCTTGGCTTGTACACAGCTCTATCGGTTCTGTGGACCACCCAGGCCGGGTCGTCCATGCCGATCCTGATCACTTTGGGCGTTCTGCTCGCCGCGGCCGGAGTGTGGAGCCTGGCGATGCCTGGCCTCGTCACGATGGAATGGATTCACATCGTCATCGGCGCCCTGCTGGTGATCTCGCCATGGGTCGGTGGCTACGCCTCGCAGATGGGAGTCGCATGGACGTCATGGATCTGCGGCGCCCTGGCGATCGTGGTGGGCGCCCTGGCGATCCAGCCGGCCCGGGAGGCTCACCGGAGCCAGGTAGCCCACTGATCGGAACACCACCTCCGCATCACGGCTGGTGAGAACGTCCCCTGCTCGGCCGGCCGCTGATGCGGAGGCGCTGTGGCTTCCCGACGTTCGCAGGGGTCCCATCCGGTGTCGGCGCATGCTTTGATGGTGGCTGAAACCGACCGAGAGAAGCCCGGATGACAACGCCGATTCTTCCCCTGCCCGCCGACGTGCAGGTCCACGCCAGCGCGCCGCCGTTCGTCCTTCTGGTGTCGTCACGAATTCTGGCGACGGATGCCGCGGCATCCGTCGCCGACTCTCTGGCGCGGATCCTGCGGCCGTCGACCGGGTACCCGCTGCCGGTGGTGAGTTCCGTCGATGGCGAGACGGCCGGCCCGGCCGACATCGCACTGCACCTCGACCTCGCCGATCGCCTGGACCTCGGCGCAGAGGGGTATTCCCTCACCACATCCGAGGCCGGTGCGACCATCACCGCGACGACCCCCGCCGGCCTGTTCTACGGCATCCAGACCCTGCGCCAGCTGTTCCCCGCCGACGTCGAGAAGCACTCGGTGCAGAGCGCCGCGTGGCAGACCGTCGCCGCGACGATCACCGATCGCCCCCGCTTCGCCTGGCGTGGCGCCATGCTCGACGTGGCACGACACTTCTTCGACGTCGCCGCCGTGACCCGGTTCATCGATGAGATCGTGCTGTTCAAGATCAACGTGCTGCACCTGCACCTGACCGATGACCAGGGCTGGCGGATCTCGATCGCCGGCAGGCCTGAGCTCACCGGTGTCGGCGCCTCGACCGCGGTCGGTGGTGGCCCCGGGGGGTTCTACACCGAAGAGGATTACGCCCGGATCGTCCGGTACGCGACGGAGCGGTTCGTCACCGTCGTCCCCGAGATCGACATACCCGGCCACACCCATGCCGCCCTCACCGCCTGCCCCGAACTCAACCCCGACGGGCAGGCGCCGAAGCCGTACACCGGGATCGACGTCGGCTTCTCCAGCCTCGATGTGCACGCGGATGCCACCTGGCAGTTCCTCGACGACGTCTTCCGTTCGGTTGCTGCCCAGACTCCCGGCCCGTACCTGCACATCGGCGGCGACGAATCGCACACGACACCACCCGACGACTTTCCCGGCTTCATCGCCCGGGCCACTGCGCTCGTTGCGGCGCACGGCAAGACGCCCATCGCCTGGCATGAGGCGGGTCGCACGACCGAACTCGCCCCGGGCACGATCGGGCAGTACTGGGACTATGTCACGCCAAGGGCAAACGCCGCCCAGCTGGCCGAATCATTCGTCGAGCAGGGCGGCTCGATCATCCTGTCCCCGGCCGATGTCGCATATCTCGACATCACCTACGACGCGTCCACGCCGATCGGGCAGGCCTGGGCGGGCGGGCCGACGAGCGTGCGTGCGGCGTACGACTGGGAGCCCACCGGGATCCTCCCCGGCGTCGCCGAGGAACGCATCCTCGGCGTCGAGGCGCCGCTGTGGACCGAGACCGTGTCCACGCCCGCCGACATCGACTACCTGGCGTTTCCGCGGTTGGCGGCAATCGCCGAGATCGGCTGGTCCGCCCGGGCAGGCTCGACCGAGCGCGACTGGGCGGGGTTCTCGACCCGGCTCGCGGCCTGGTACCCGCGCTTCCGGGCCCTCGGCATCCGCGCGTGGCGGGAGGGCGACCCGTATCCGGCACCGGCTCCCGGTTCTGGCAGTGCGGGGCAAACTCTGTGATGATCGGAACTGATCGTCGCGCGCACGGTCCCGTACCTGTCCGCCAAAACCTCCGGCCGCAGCGCCAACGAACGCACAGCCGACGAACACAGGAGCAGAATCGATGACCGAATCGCCCGGTGCCTGGATGGACGAAGAACTTCGGAGCCAGCCGGAGGTGTGGGCACGAGCCGCCGAGCTGACCGCCGAACGCGCCCTGCTCCCCGACGCCGGCCAGCGCGTCGCCGTGGTCGGCTGCGGCACCTCCTGGTTCATGGCCCAGTCCTACGCGGCGCTCCGCGAAGCATCCGGACAGGGCACGACAGACGCGTTCGCGGCATCCGAAGCGTTCCTCGACCGCGACTACGACGCCGTCGTCGCGATCACCCGGTCAGGCACCACGTCGGAGGTGCTCGAACTGCTCACCGGGGTGAAAGGCCGCATCCGCACGATCGGTATCGTCGGCGACCTGTCCAGCCCGCTCGTCGACCTCGCCGACGACGTCGTCGGCTTGCCGTTCGCCGACGAGAGAAGCGTCGTGCAGACCCGGTTCGCCACCACCGCGCTCACGTTCCTCCGCGCCTCCACCGGCGCCGACGTCTCCGGCTCGATCCGGGATGCCGAGACGGCGCTCGCCGAGGACCTCCCGGAAGACCTGGCCACCGCGGACCAGGTCACCTTCCTCGGCCGCGGCTGGACCGTCGGCATCGCCCACGAGGCGGCGCTGAAGATGCGCGAGTCCTGCCAGGCCTGGACAGAGTCGTACCCTGCCATGGAGTACCGGCACGGGCCGCTCGCGATTGCCGCGCCCGGCCGCGCTGTCTGGATGTTCGGCGACGCCCCGGCGGGCCTCGCCGCGGACGTCGCCGGCACGGGGGCCCGGTTCGAGGACTCAGCCCTCGACCCTCTGGCCGACCTCGTTCGTGCCCACCGGGTCGCCCTGGAGCGTTCGCTGCGCGCCGGCCTCAACCCCGACGTGCCGCGCAACCTGAGCCGATCCGTCATCCTCGACGCATGACACCCGACCCGATCCTCGGGGACGGTACCCCCGTCCTCGCCTTCGACGTCGGCGGCACCGACATCAAAGCGGGACTCTTCGACGAACGCGGCGCGCTCCGCGACGTGGTCCGTGCCCCCACCCCGTACAGCACGGATGGCAGCGGCGACGCAGTGCTCGCGCAACTCGCCGTCCTCGCCGACGGGTTCGCCGCGCGGCATCCGGCCATCACCCCCCGGGCCGCGGGGCTCATCGTGCCCGGCCTCGTCGACGACGAGAGCGGAGTCGGCGTGTACGCCGAGAACCTGGGCTGGCGGAATGTGCCGTTCCGGGATGCCGCTTCGGCGGTTCTCGGGCTGCCTGTCGCGTTCACCCACGATGTCCGCGCCGCCGGAACCGCCGAGTACCGGCTCGGCGCCGCCGGGAACTACCGCAACGTGCTCGTCGTCGTCATCGGAACCGGAATCGCCAGCGCCATCTTCCTCGACGGCCGGCCGTACTCCGCGTCGGGATTCGCCGGCGAGATCGGTCATTCCGTGGTCGACGTGGGCGGGGTTCCGTGCGCCTGCGGCGGCACTGGCTGTCTCGAGGCGATCGCCTCCGCGGGTGCGATCACCCGGCTGTACAACCGGGCAGCCCCGGTTCCCGTCGCGGGCGCCCGTGAGGTGCTCGACCTCGCCCGGGCAGGCGACGCCGTCGCGGCATCCGTCTGGAACACCGCCACCGACGCGCTCGGCCTCGCCCTCTCCCAGGCCGTCGCCTTGCTGGCGCCGGAGGCGATCGTGCTCGGCGGAGGGCTCGCGCAGGCCGGCGACGCCCTCTTCGCCCCGGTCGAGAAGCGGATGACCTCGTTCCTCACCTTTCACCGCAAGCCCGTGCTCCTCCCGGCAACCGTCGGCGAGAACGCCGGACTCGTCGGTGCGGCTCTCGGCGCCCGCGATCGGTTAGCCGGAGGGCCGGCATGATCCTCACCGTCACGCCGAATCCGGCACTCGACAGCACCGTCACCCTCGACCGGATCGACCTGGGCGAGACCCACCGCGTGACGCCGGCCGTCACCCGCGCCGGGGGCAAGGGCATCAACGTCGCCCGGGTGCTGCGACAGAAGGGTTTCGACACGCTCGCCGTCGCACCGGTCGGCGCCGACGATCTCGCTGAGTTCGAACACGATCTCGGCGGCATCCCGTCCGTTCTCCTCCCCGTTCCCGGTCCCGCCCGCCGGTCGACGGCGATCGTCGAGCGAGGCGGACGAACGACGGTGTTCAACGAATCCGGCAGGACGGTACCCGCCGTCACCTGGGCGCGGGTTGCGGATGCCGTCCGGTCGCGACTCGCGCAGACCGGCTGCCTCGTCGTGTCCGGCAGCATTCCCCCGGCAGCACCGGAGTCGCTCGTGGCCGACCTGCTCGCGCTCGCCTCTGGCGCCGGGATTCCCACGATCGCCGACGCATCGGGCGCGTACCTGCTCAGCGCCGCAGCGGCCGGGGCGACCCTGCTCAAACCGAACCAGCGTGAACTGGCCGAAGCGACCGGGGAGCGCGACCCGCTGGCCGGTGCGCGCGCACTCCAGGCGGCCGGGGCCGGCCTCATCCTCGTCTCGCTCGGCGAAGACGGCATGATGGCGGTGCCGAGGCAGGGTGCGGTGCTGCGTGCCCGACTCGACGCCGTTCTCACCGGCAACCCCACGGGCGCCGGTGACGCAGCGGTGGCGGGAGCGGCGTCCCTCCTCGCCGGCGGGGTCACGGACGTTCGCGCTCTGCTGTCCCGCGCCACGGCGTGGGGCGCCGCGGCCGTTCTGGAACCCCAGGCGGGCAGCGTTCACCCCGACTGCGACGCCCTCGAGCGCCGGCTCACCGTCACCGAGATCCCGACCTGACAAGGACGTCATGCCACGAATTCCCACCGGCGACCTCGTCCGGAACGCAGCAGCCAGGCGCATCGGTGTTGGCGCGTTCAACGTGATCTCCCTGGAGACGGCCGAAGGCTTCGTGTCGGCGGCGGAACGCGCGGGTCTTCCGGTCATCCTGCAGATCTCCGAGAACTGCGTCCGGTACCACGGCGGCCTCGCTCCGCTCGCGGCGGCGGCGCTGGCCCTCGCCGACGCGTCGTCGGCGAGCGTGGCCGTGCACCTCGACCACGCGACGGATGAAAGCCTCGCCATGAGCGCCATCGACCTCGGTTTCGGCTCGGTCATGTACGACGGGGCGACGCTCGACTACGCCGACAACGTCGCGGCCACCCGGCGCGTTGTCGACGCCGCGCACGCGGCCGGTGTCTCGGTCGAGGCGGAACTCGGCGAGATCGGCGGCAAAGACGGGGCACACGCCCCCGGCGTCCGTACCGACCCGGGCGATGCTGCCGCGTTCGTCGCCGACACCGGGGTCGACGCCCTCGCCGTCGCCGTCGGATCGTCGCACGCCATGTCCGACCGCGTCGCGCGCCTCGACCTCGACCTCATCGCCCGGATCGCCGAGGCCGTCCCGGTTCCGCTCGTGCTCCACGGGTCGAGCGGTGTGCCCGACGATGAGATCGTCGCGGCGATCCGGGCCGGAATGACGAAGATCAACGTCTCCACCCACCTCAACGGATTCTTCACTCGCGCCGTTCGCGCCCGCCTCGACAGCGATTCCGCGCTGGTCGACCCCCGCAGGTACCTCGCGGCCGGGCGCGCCGACCTGGCCGTGGAATCAGAACGCCTGCTCGCGCTCTTCGCCACGGGCTCGGCCTGATGCCTGCCACCGGCGCCGTGCCGAGCCGGACCTGTTCTTTCCGGCGAGCGGTTTCGACGTTATCGTGACGACGTGACCTTTCCTCCGCGGCCCGACCTGGTCCTTCACTCTGCCCGGCTCGTCTCAGGAGGAACCGAGGTCGATGACGGCTACGTCGCCTTCACCGGGGCAACCGTCACAGCCACCGGATCGGGAGGCGGCTGGCGGGAGCTGCAGCCGATCGACGCGGTCGACGCGGCCGGTGCCCTGCTCGTTCCCGGCTTCGTCGACATCCACGGCCACGGCGGCGGCGGATGCTCCTTTGACAGCGACGCGGACGGCATCCGCACCGCCCTTGCCGTGCACCGGGCACACGGAACCACGCGGTCCGTGCTCTCCCTCGTCACCGGCACGATCGACGACCTCGTCGACCGCGTGGCCCTCGTCGCCGGGCTGGCCGGCGACGACCCCACGATCCTCGGCTCACACCTGGAGGGCCCGTTCCTCGACGTTGGCCACAAGGGAGCCCACGACCCCGCCCTGCTGCTCTCCCCCGACCCGGCCGTGATCGACCGCCTCCTCGCCGCCGGCCGCGGGACGATCCGCCAGGTCACCCTCGCGCCGGAGCTGCCGGGAGGGATGGAGGCGATCCGCCAGTTCACCGCCGCCGGTGTCGTCGTCGCCGTCGGCCACACCGACACGGACTTCGACGGCGCACGAGCCGCGTTCCAGGCGGGCGCGAGCATCCTGACCCACGCGTTCAATGCGATGAACGGCATCCACCACCGCAACCCCGGTCCGGTCGCCGCGGCGGCGGCGGACCCGTCGGTCACCCTCGAAATCATCAACGACGGCGTGCACGTGCATCCCGAGGTCGTGCGGATCGCGTTCAGCGCGGCGCCCGGGCGGATCGCCCTCGTGACGGATGCCATGGCGGCCGCCGGGTCGACGGACGGCACCTACCAGCTCGGTTCGCTCACCGTCGACGTCGTGGACGGTGTGGCCCGGCTGGCCGGCGGAGGCTCGATCGCCGGGTCGACCCTCACGCAGGACGCCGCCCTGCGCCGTGCGGTCACCGCATCCGGAATCGCGCTGGCCGAAGCGGTGAGGGCGCTCACCGAGACCCCGGCCCGCGCGATCGGTCGCTCCGGCGACCTCGGCCGACTCGATGTCGGCTTCGCCGCCGATGCGCTGCTGCTCGACGCGTCGTTCTCGGTCACCGCGGCCTGGGCCGCCGGGGCACGGATCCGCTAGTCGGGGGTGTCCCGGGGTGCCGTCGCCGGGCTGCCGGCGTTGTCCTCGTCGACCCGGTCGATGCTCTCCGAGAGTTCGTCCCGGATGAGGAAGTCGCGGCGCAGGTGGTCAGACCGGTAGGCCGCCCGAGCGACCATGTGCGCGGTGATCGGCGCGGTCAGTCCCTGGAAGATGATGATGGCCGTGAGCAGCGCGAACGTGCCGATCGTCGCGTTGTTGACGGCGATCGCCGCCGCGACGGCCATCAGCCCGAGGATCTGCGGCTTCGTGGCGGCGTGCAGGCGCGAGAGCACGTCGGGGAACCGGAGAAGCCCGACCCCGGCGGCGAAACACATCAGGGCGGCCACCAGGACCAGGCCCACAGTGACCATCTCGCGGATCTCGTCGCCGGTCATGTCTGGTCCTGTTTCGCCATGAACCGGGCGAAGCTCACCGAACCGACGAAGGCGAAGGCCCCGAGCACGAGCAGCACCGGCAGGGTTTCCGTGTGATGGTTGAACGCCATCTCGGCGCCGAGCACGCACATGATCGTCACGACGAAGACGTCGGATGCGATCACCCGGTCGAGCAGGCTGGGTCCCCGGATCACCCGGTACAGGGCGGCGACGGCGCCCGCTCCGAAGAGCAGGCCGGCGAGAACAATCGCGATCTGCATCAGTTCCTCCCCCGTCGGGACGATCGGGTCAGCTCGTTCGGCTGCTGCACGCGCCACACGTCGTCGGTCGAGCCGATCGCCATCACGAGGCGTTTCTCGGTGGCGAACACGCTCGCGCGGAAGCGTTCGAGGTCGTCGTCGGTTTGAACGTTGATGACGTGCACGTAGAGAACCGACTCCTGCCGGTCGACGTCGACGACGATCGATCCGGGTACGAGCGAGATCGCTTCGGCGGTCCACGTCATGATGAGGTCCGACCGGGTGTCGAGTGCGATGGCGAGGATGGCGCTCGACGGCTTGTATCGCGGGTCGATGACGAGCCACGCAACCTCGAGCGAGGCCCGGCAGATGTCGACGATCAGCCGGACGAAGAAGACCGCGGTGTGCCAGAGGTTGATCCGGCCGCTGAGGTCGATGGCTGGCAGGTAGAAGACGAGCGAGATCACGACCGCGAGCACCATCCCGCTCAAAACGCTCAGCACCGTGAACTGGCCCCAGAGCAGGCACCAGAGGACGACGAGCCCGGCCAGCAGCACGATCTGGCTGCGGACGCTGATGCGGCGGGATTCCGGGCTCACGGTGAAGCCTCCGGGAAGACGGCGTCGACGTAGGTGGTCGGCGAGTCGAAGTCCGCAGCGGTGCGGCTGGCCAGGTTGAAGAGCGGGCCGGCGAAGACCGTGAGGCAGACGGTGAGCACGACCATGCCGGTCGTCGCCGCGAGCATCAGGCGGGGCACGCTCTTGGTGCGGACCGTTCCGCCCGAATCGTCGGGGTTCTCCTTGAGCGAGTCGAGCAACGGCGATGAGTACCCTTCGACATCTCCCCGGGGCCGCCAGAACACCATGTTCCAGACCCTCGCCAGGGCGTACAGGGTGAGGAGCGAGGTCGCGGCGCCGGCGGCGATGAGCAGGTACGACAGCGGCGACCCGAGCGTGACACCCGCGTCGAAGAGGGCGAACTTGCCGAGGAACCCGGAGAACGGCGGGATCCCCCCCAGGTTCATCGCGCCGAGAAAGAAGAGGACCGAGACGAACGGTGACGCCTTGAGGATGCCGCCGACCCGATTGATCGACGTCGTTCCCCCGACCCGTTCGACCAGTCCTGTCGCGAGGAACAGGGTCGTCTGCACGATGATGTGGTGGACGATGTAGAAGATCGTCGCGGCGAGCGCGGCCTGGCTGCCGATGGCGATGCCGAAGATCATGTAGCCGATGTGGCTGACGAGGGTGAACGACAGCAGTCGCTTGATGTCGGCCTGGGCGAGCGCGCCGAGGATCCCGATGATCAGGGTCAGCAGGGCGATCACCATCAGCGGGATGTCGATATTGACGTCCGTGAACATCACCGTATCGGTGCGGATGATGGCGTAGACGCCGACCTTGGTCAGCAAGCCGGCGAACACCGCCGTGACCGGGGCCGGGGCGGTCGGGTAGGAGTCCGGCAGCCAGAACGACATCGGGAACACGGCCGCCTTGATGCAGAAGGCGACGAGCAGCGAGATGCAGAGGATCAGCTGCACGTCGGCGGGAAGGTCCCGGACCCGTTCGGCGATGAGGGCCATCGTCACCGTTCCGGTGGCCGCGTAGATGAACGCGATGGAGGCCAGGAAGATGATCGACGAGGTGAGGCTGACGATGATGTACGTCACGCCGGCCCGGATGCGCGCGCCGGTGCCGGCGAGGGTGAGCAGGACATAGCTAGCCGAGAGCAGCATCTCGAAACCGACGTAGAGGTTGAACAGGTCGCCGGCGATGAAGGCGACGAACAGCCCGGCCGCGAGCACGAGGTAGGTCGGGTGGAAGATCGACACCGGGGTTTCCCGGTCGCCGTCCGCGATGCCCTGCCCCGCAGCGAAGAGCAGAACGCCGAGCAGCATGAGCGCCGCGATGAGCACCATGATCATCGCAAGCCGGTCGGCGACGAGCACGATGCCGAACGGTGCATCCCAGCCGCCCACATCGACGACGACGGGACCGTGGCGGTCGACGTGCACGAGCAGGATCGCGCTCAGGACGGTGACGGCCGTGAGGGTGAGGGTGCTGACGAGGACCTGCGCCCGGCGGTAGGCGCCGAGCACGAGCGCGCCGGCCGCACCGAGCAGGGGAAGCAGGACGAGGAGGGGAACGAGGGCACTCATCGGTTCTCCTCCAATCCTCTGCCGGGCTCATACGGGTGTTCATCGCTGTCGGCCAGGATCTTCTGGAGGGCCGCGTCATCCAGGTCGACCGCGTCGAAGGGGGCCTCTGTCGTCGCTTCGGTCTCGCCGGTGTGCTGGTCGGGTACCACGTCGCCCTGGTCACCGAGCTGCGCCAGCCACCAGGACCGATAGATCAGGGCGAGCACGAACGCCGTGATGCCGAAGTTGATGACGATGGCCGTGAGCATGAGCACCTGCGGCACCGGGTCAGCCATGGCCTCATCGGCGCTGGTGCCGGTGACGATCGGCGCCGTTCCGCTCGGTCCACTCACCAGCAGGATGAGCAGGTTGGTGGCGTTGCCGACGAGCATGAAGCCGATCAGCACGCGGGTGAGGCTGCGTTCGAGCATCACGGTGATGCCGACGGCGTAGAGCACGGCCATGAGCACGATGAGGGTGGCTGAGGCGGTCATCGGGCCACCTCGCTCCCCGAGAAATCGTCCTTCGACTCTTCGCTGAGATCGGCCTGCTCCTGCTGCCTGTCGATTTCCGCGCCGAGGCTGCGGAGGATGTCGAGCACGAGACCCACGACGACGAGGTAGACGCCGAAGTCGAAGATCGTCGACGTTCCGAACGACAGGTGGCCGAGCAGGGGGACATCGGCCTCGAGATACGCCGACGACAACGCTTCGACTCCGAAGAACAGCGAGACGACACCGCAGCCGGCGGCGAGCGCCACGCCGACGCCGAGGATCTTCCCGGCGTCGATCGGGATCGCCTCGGCCAGTTCGTAGCGTCCGCCGGCGAGGTACCGGGCGACGAGCGCGAGTCCCGCGAGAAGACCGCCGGCGAAGCCGCCGCCCGGTGCGTTGTGCCCGACGAACAGGAAGTAGACCGAGACGAGGATCGCCGGGTGGAACAGCAGCCGCACGAGGACCTCGAGCAGGACCGATCGGTGGTCGGGGGCGAGGGTGCGCCCGGCGAGCAGCCAGCTCATCCGGCTGGAACTGGCCTCGGGGCCCGGGGCGAGCGGGTCGACGAGGACCCGTCTGCGGTTCTGCCCCCGGCGCTGCTGCCGGGAACCCACGAGCCTCGGGATCGGACCGGCCCGCCCGGTGACGAAGAGCAGGCTCGCGATTCCGGTGGCGACGACGACGAGCACTGAGATCTCACCCATCGTGTCCCAGGCGCGGATGTCGACGAGGACCGTGTTGACGATGTTGCGCCCGTGCGCTTCTCCGGCGAGCCGGGGCCATTCGGTGCCGATGCTCTCGTCCTGGCGCGCGCCGAGGGCGATCACCGCGACGACGGCCATGGTCGCACCGACCGCGACGCCGATCGATGCCCGTAGCAGCCGTTTCACCGGCTTGTTGCGCTGGGCGATCTTCGTCGGGAGCCGCCGGAGCACGAGCACGAAGACGACGAGGGTGACCATCTCGACGAGGGCCTGGGTGAGCGCCAGGTCGGGCGCACCGTGCATGGCGAACAGGGCGACCATGCCGAACCCGGTCGTCCCCACGAGGAGCACGGCGCTCATCCGCTGCCTTGCCTGGCCGGCGGCGATGGCCCCGATCGCGATGGCGACGGCGACGAAGACCTGTTCCGGGTAGTCCCACGGGCGGATGCTGTCAGGCCAGGTCCGGTTCAGCGCGCTGGCGACTCCGAGGGTGAGCACGTAGACGACGAGGATGGTGCCGAGGTATTGGGGAAGTCCGCCGCGCTGGGCGAAGATCGTCGATCGAGCCGCCAGGCGGTCGACGAGGCGGACGCTGAGCCAGTAACCGCGGGAGGCGTCCAGCGTCGACGGAAGCGCGTCCTGGACCCGGGCGACCCAGGCGCGCCGCCAGAACAGGAGGAGGCCGACGGCGAGCACGAGGGCGGACAGCGCGAGGGCGGGTTCGAAGCCGTGCCAGAGCGCGAGGTGGTAGTCCCCCGGCCCCGGCATCGTTTCCGCGTACGGGCGGAGTGCCGGATCGACCAGAGGCCCGGCTCCGACCCCGAGCACGATCGTGGCCGCGCTGAGGAGGCCGGGAGCGATCAGGATCCCCCAGCCGTGGGAGGAGAGTTCCGAGGGCGCGGCATCCTTCCGGGTGGCGAAGGCTCCCCAGAAGAAGCGGGCGCTGTATGCGACGGTGAGCATGGAGCCCAGGACGGTGCCGACGAGCGCGATCCAGCCCCACGGGTCTCCGGCCAGTCCGGCTTCGAGGAAGGCGGTGAACACCGCCTCCTTGGCGACGAACCCGAGCAGCGGCGGGATGCCGGCCATCGACGCGACGGCGACGAGGGTGATGCCGGCGAGCATCCTCGACTGGCGGCCGACACCCGAGAGTTTGCGCCAGTCCCGGGTGCCGGTGCGGTGATCGATCACGCCGACCACGAGGAAGAGCGCGGCCTTGTACAGGGCGTGGGCGAGAAGGAGCGCGGCGCCGGCCAGAGCGGCGTCGTGGCCCCCGAAACCGACGATCACCATGAGGAAGCCGAGCTGGCTGACCGTGCCGTAGGCGAGGACGAGCTTGAGGTCGTACTGCCGCAGCGAACGCCAGGCGCCGACGAGCATCGCCACCACACCCAGCCCGACGAGCACCGGCGTCCAGCCGGGGGTGTCGGCGTATCCCGGCGCGAACCGGGCGACGAGGTAGATGCCGGCCTTCACCATGGCTGCGGCGTGCAGGTAGGCGCTGACCGGCGTCGGGGCCGCCATCGCGGCCGGAAGCCAGAAGTGGAACGGCACGATGGCCGACTTCGACAGGGCACCGACGAGGAGCAGGAGGATGGCGACCGTGGTGGCCGGCCCTTCGAGCCACTGGTCGATGATCGATGCCATCGACGTCGTCCCCGCCTGAACGGTGATCATCACGACACCGACGAGCATGACGAGCCCGCCGAAGGTGGTGACGAGCAACGCCTGGAGGGCGGCACCACGGCTCTCCTTGCGGTCGACGTAGTGCCCGATGAGCAGGTAGGAGAGAACGCTCGTGATCTCCCAGAACATGAACATCACGACGAGGTCATCGGCCGTGACGAGCCCGTACATGGTGCCGGCGAAAGCCAGAAGCAGTCCGGCGAAGCGGCCGAGGCCGGGCTCGTCCGGCGTGAAATAGCGCGCGCAATAGAGAAGGACGAGTCCGCCGACGCCAGTCACGATGAGGGCGAGCAGCCACGCGAGGGTGTCGACCCGGAACGAGAGCGCGATGCCCAGTTGCGGAATCCAGGGGATGCTTTCGGTCACCGCCCCGCCGGCGAGGACGACCGGCGCCTGCGCGAGCGTGTAGGCGAAGGCCGCGAACGGGAGCACCGAGAGCAGGTAGAAAACCCGAGTGGAGAGCCATCCCGTCAGACCCGTCGCGGCGCACGAAACCACGAGGAAGGCCAGCAGGATGAATACCATGGAGGACTTTCGGATTGTGTCGCGGGTGTTCCCCCAGTTTAACCGTCCACCGTGTGCCGCCGGACCACACGGGAACCCGGGCCCGTCACCGGGCGCGCCGGTTCGTTCCCCGCCTCGTCACCCGTATCGACAGCAGGACGACGATCAGGCCGGCGATCACGAGCACGATCGTCGCGATCGGCAGCGCCTCCAGGCCACGCCAGTCGAGGAGCAGGGCCCCGACGAGCGCCCCTCCGCCGATCCCCACGTTGAATGCCGTCGTGTAGAAGGCGCTGGCCGTGTCGCGGATACGCGAACTTGCCGTGTGCAGCAGGCGCGTCTGCAACAGCGGCGGCACCAGGCCGAAGGCGACGCCCCACAGCACGATGCC
This sequence comes from Mycetocola sp. 2940, assembly GCF_040548835.1. Taxonomy (NCBI): domain Bacteria; kingdom Bacillati; phylum Actinomycetota; class Actinomycetes; order Micrococcales; family Microbacteriaceae; genus Mycetocola; species Mycetocola sp. 2940. Next base: position 175,059 of record NZ_JBEPSK010000005.1, on the reverse strand, counting down.
GCCGAGCGACACCCACAGCACCTGCGTCGCCACCGCGGCGATGCCGGCGCCAACCGCTGTGACGGCGAGCCCGATCACGAGCCCCGCGCTTGTGTGCCTGCCGAAGACGGTACCGGCGAGGACGAGCCCGAGTGCCCCGGCGGCGCCGATGGCGAAGAGCACGGCGCTGAGGTATTCGGGGGCGACCCCCAGCCGGTCGATCAGGTACGGGGCGATGAACGTGTAGAAGGTGTAGTTGCCGATCATGACGACGGCGACGGTGACGCAGAGCAGACCCACCGCGAGGATCGTCGGGTCGCGGCGGGAGGCGGCATCCGCGTGAACCGGTTTGTCCCGCTCCACCGGCGGCAGCCAGAGGATCACGGCGAGCACGCCGAGGAACAGGGCGAGTGCGATCGCCGCGAACGCCCAGCGCCAGCCGACGGCCTGCCCGAGCGCCGTGCCGAGCGGCACGCCGAGCACCAGTGCGATGGTTCCCCCGGCGAGGGTGATCGACACGGCCCTGGCGAGGTGTTCCCGGTCGACGAGGTGTGCGGAATACGCCGGGACCAGGGCCCAGAACAGGCCGTGCGCGAGCCCGCCGAGCACCCGGGTCATGAGCACGAGCTCATAGGTCGGCGCGAGGGCGGTCAGGAGGTTGCTCACGCCGAGGAGGGTGAGAACCGCGACCATCAGGGCGTGCCGCGGGATCTTTCCGGTCAGCGCCGTGAGCGGTGCGCTCGAGAGCACGACGGTGAAGGCGAACACCGTCACCAGGAGGCCGATCTGCGACGGCGAGACGCCGAGCGACGCGCTCATCTCCGGCAGCAGGCCGGTTGGGATCATCTCGCTGGAGATCGAGAGGAAGACCGTGCCGGAGAGGGCGATCAGTCCGATCCAGGGGAACGGTCCGGTCGGCGGGTGTACTGCGCGGGGAGTGACGGGGATGGGAGAAGTGGTCATCGGGGAATCCAACGACGGCGTTCACTCGGCGACGGCCGAGTTCGTCTACGCGCTGATGTGCGCGCCCAGGGCCGAACGGGCTGCGCCGACCGCCGACCAGTCTAACCGAGGGTGCCTGTCAACGGCGAGGCGGCATCCGGACTGCAATAGCCTAGAGGCGTGACCATCCCCCACCGCGAACACCTCAACCACTGGGTCCTGACCTTCGTCTGTGCCGACCGACCGGGCATCGTGCACGCCATCAGCGGCGCCATCGTCTCCGCGCGCGGCAACATCACCGAAAGCCAGCAGTTCTCCAGCGCCGACACCGGGCGCTTCTTCATGCGCCTCCAGGTCGAGTCCCCCGGCGACCGTGCCGAGTTCGAGGCGGTCATCGCGCCGGTCACCGACACGTACGAGATGACCTGGCGGCTCGACGTCGTCGGCCGCCCCCTGCGCACCCTCGTGCTCGCCTCGACGGCGGCGCACTGCGTTAATGATCTGCTCTTCCGCCAGCGCGCCGGCCAGCTGAGCGTCGAGATCCCGCTCGTGCTGTCGAACCATGGCAGCCTCCGCGACATCGCGGCCTTCTACGGCGTGCCGTTCGAATCGCGTCCGGTGACGGATGCCGCGTCGAAGGCCGCGTTCGAGAACCGCATCCTCGAGGCGGTCGAGGAGTTCGACATCGAACTCGTCGTCCTCGCCCGGTACATGCAGATCCTCTCCCCCGAGCTCTGCGAGCGCCTCGCCGGCCGCGCGATCAACATCCACCACTCCTTCCTGCCCGGATTCAAGGGAGCGAACCCGTACCGGCAGGCCCACGCCCGCGGAGTGAAGCTCATCGGTGCGACGGCGCACTTCGTCACCAGCGACCTCGACGAGGGCCCGATCATCGAGCAGAACGTCGTGCGGGTGGACCACTCCCGCAGCGCGAGCGAACTCGTCGCGATCGGCCAGGACGAAGAGAGCCGCACCCTCACCCAGGCGGTGAAGTGGTTCGCCGAGGATCGCGTGCTGCTCGACGGCGCCAGGACCATCATCTTCAAATGACGAACCTCTACACTGGATCAGTGCCGGATTCCAGCGACAAAGTTGCTCTCACCCCCAACGACATCCTGAGGTTTTTCCTCGAGATCTTCGCCGTGATCAGCCTCGCCATCTGGGGGTTCGCCTCCTGGCCGTTCCCCTGGAACATCGCGGTCGGCATCCTGCTTCCGGCCGTCGCCATCCTGCTCTGGGCCCTGTTCCGCTCGCCGAAGGCCGTGTTCGCGGTCGATGTCTACGGCAAGGCACTCGTCGAGATCGCCGTGATGGGCGCAGCAGCCCTCGCCTGGTGGGACCTCGGCGTGCCGGTCGTCGCCATCGCCTTCGCCGTCGTTGCAACGGTCAGCGGCGTCGTGAACGGGCGCCGGGAACTGGGATGACCACCGTCGTCGAGCAGCTCGTCGACGCGCTCGGCGACGCCGTCTCGACGGATGCCGCCACGCTGTCGATCGCGCAGGCCGACAAATCGGGCCACCGGTCGGCATCCGCCCCGCTCGCCGTCGTCACCGCGCGCACCGTCGCCGACGTCCAGGCGGTGATGCGCATCGCCAGTTCCACCGGAACCGGTGTCGTCACCCGCGGCGCAGGCACCGGGCTCGCGGGAGGCGCCATCGCTTCGGCCGGTGAGATCGTGCTTTCGACGGCGGCGATGGACCGGGTCCTCGAGATCAAAGAGGCCGACCAGCTCGCGGTCGTCGAACCGGGCATCCTCAACGGGCGGCTGAACGAGATCCTCGCGGCGCAGGGGTTCTGGTTCGCCCCCGACCCGGCGTCCCGGGCGATCTCGACCGTCGGCGGCAACATCGCCACCAACGCCGGCGGCCTGCTCTGCGCCAAGTACGGCGTGACCCGCGACGCGGTCCTCGGCCTCAAGGTCGTGCTCGCCGACGGGCGCCTGCTCGACCTCGGGCACCGCAGCGTCAAGGGCGTCACCGGGTTCGACCTGACCGCGCTGATGGTCGGCTCGGAGGGGCTCCTCGGCGTCATCGTCGAGGCGACGGTGCGCATCCGTCGCGCCGTGCCTGGCACGATCGCGACGATCGCCTCCTACTTTCCGAGCGTGACGGATGCTGCGGCGGCGGCAGCAGCGATCACCGCCGCCGGGATCCAGCCGTCGGTGATGGAGCTGATGGACTCCGCTTCCCTCGAGGCGGCGGCCACCCTGCTGGACCTCCCCGGGATCACCACCGGTGAGGCCCACCTCGTCGTGCAGACCGACGGTCCGGCGGCGCAGCAGGAAGCCGATGCCGCCCTCGCGGTGATCCTCTCCGTCGGCGGCCGCGGGGCCCTGTCGACCGACCCGGTCGAAGGAGAACGCCTCCTCGCGGTCCGCCGGTCGATGCACCCCGCGATGGAGCGTCTCGGCACCACTCTCATCGAGGACGTATCAGTGCCCCGGTCGGCGCTGCCGGCGATGTTCGCGGAGATCGTGCGGATCGAGCAGCGGTACGGCATCCGGATCCCGACCGTCGCTCACGCCGGCGACGGCAACCTGCACCCGAACTTCATCTTCGCCGGGCCGGAGGTGCCCGAGCAGATCTGGCTCGCCGCCGACGAGCTGTTCGGGGCCGCGCTCCGGCTCGGCGGCACGCTGACCGGCGAGCACGGCATCGGGATCCTCAAGAAGCGCTGGCTCGGGCTCGAGCTGGGCGACGACCAGCTCGAGCTTCAGCGCCAGATCAAGCAGGTCTTCGACCCGCAGGGCATCCTCAACCCGGGCAAGGTCTTCTGACCCCCCGCGAGTTGCTGACTGTGAGGCGGTTCACGCCGTGCAGAACCCCTGCAACTTCAGCACCTCGCGGCCTCAGCTCGCCTTGAGCACCGGCTCCCGGACCTCAACCTTTTCCGCACGATCCTCGTCCGGCCGACCGGGCGACGCCCGGAACAGCCCGGCAGCAACCAGCAGGAGCCCGATCACAGCCCAGGTAGCGAGCACGGCCAGCGGGAAGCCGACATCTGCCGCAGGGAAGTACGACAGGTTCCTGAGAAGGGTCGCTGCCGCGCCGGGAGGGAACCAGGCCCCGACCGCACCCCACGGTTCGGGCAGGAACTGCGGTGGCGCAGCGGCGGACGCGATCGGGTTCGCGATGAGCACGAAGAGGATGACCCCGACCCCGATCCCGGCGCGCCCGAAGACTGCGGTGAAGCCGAGGAAGGGAGCGGCTATCGCCAGGAGCGCCAGGCCGACCGCAGCCGAGTTCACAAGGAAGTCTCCGTGGAGGACACCCAACCAGGGCTGCAGGATGGCGGCGATGACCACCCCGGCGACGACGACGTAACCGAGCACCGCGCCGATCTGTCGCCAGACACCGACGACCGTGAGCGAGATGGCGATTCCGCCGAGGATCCCGCCGATGAGGAGCGGGAACGTCGCCGATGCGAGGCCGGCTCCTCGCGGATCCGAGTCTGCGAGGGGCACGACATCCGTCACCGGAACAACGATCGGCTCGGGCAGGACAATCCCTTGCGCGGCCGCCGCCTGGTTCGCCATCTCCTGGAGCCGGCCGGCGAGGCCGGTGAGCATCTGTGCTGCGACCGGGCTGGCAGCGGATGACGCGATCACCTCGGGCTGCGACGACAGCAGGATCGCGCCGTAGACGCTGCGATCCTCGATGCGCGCCCTGGCCTCGTCTTCGCTGCCGACCTCGACGAGATCGAGCACGCCTGGCGCGTTTTCATCGAGGGCGGTGCGTGCGCGCTCAACCTGTGCGGCCTCACCCGAGATGGCCACGGGGAGGTTCTTCGGCTCACTCGTCACCGCCGGCCAGGAGAAGGCCAGCAGGATCAGGGCCACGGCCGCAGAGAGCCCCACAATCAGGCCCAGGATGCGGCCGATCGGCGTCGGCCCGGAGGTTGGGATGGTGTGGGCGGACATGGCCCCTCCTAAAAAGAATGTTTGTTCTTAATAGCGAACCACCGGCGTGAAAACTTGTCAAGAACGATCATTCTTTTTAGGCTGGGCGCATGCCCAGAGTCAGCACCGAGTACCGCCAGGCCCGGCGGGATGAGATCGCCGATGCCGCGCTGCGGTGCTTCTCGGAACGCGGATTCCAGGCGACGTCCATGGCCGACATCATCGACGCGTCCGGACTCTCGGCGGGTGCCATCTACGGTCACTACGCGGGCAAGCAGGCGATCGTCGTGGCGGTGGCCGAACGCATCCTCGGACAACGCTCGCTCGAGCTCGAGCGTTTCGCTTCTGCCGGCGTCGTGCCCTCCCCGGCCGAGGTGATCCGGTTGATGGTGACCCGGGTGGCTGATGAGTTCGCGGGCACCCGGGCGCTGCTGCAGGTCTGGGCGGAGGCCGTCGTCACTCCGGAGATCTCGACCCTGGTCGATCGGGTGTTCGCACGGGTGCGCGGCGCTCTTGCGCTGTACCTCGGGGCGTGGGCCGCACAGAACCCGCACCCGTCGCGCCCCCACCCCGCCGAGTGGGCGGAGTCCGTGACACCCGTCCTCCTCGGCATCGGCCAGGGCTACATCGTGCAGTCGACGCTCGTCGCCTCATTCGACGCGGAAAAATACTTCGCCGGCGTGGATGCGCTTTTCACGACCTAGCCCCATCTCGCGACGTGCTGGACTTGCGGTGGTTCCGACCGCGGCCGACCCCTGCAACCTCAGCAACTCGCGGCTAAATGCCCTGCCAGTCCGGCTTGTTCGCCCACGCGTACCGGTAGTACTCGGTGAGCGCCAGCCTCGATGCGGCGGCCTCATCGAGCACGACCGTCGCGTGGGGGTGCAGCTGGATCGCGGAGCCGGGCATTCGCGCGGCGAGCGGGCCCTCGACGGATGCCGCGACGGCATCCGCTTTGCCCTCTCCGAACGCCAGCAGCACGAGGTGCTCGGCACGGAGGATCGTGCCGAGTCCCTGGGTGATGCAGTGCATCGGCACCTCGTCGGGCGAGCCGAAGAAGCGTGCGTTGTCGCGGCGGGTCTGCTCGGTGAGGGTTTTGACCCGGGTGAGCGACGCGAAAGATGAGCCCGGTTCGTTGAAGCCGATGTGGCCGTCGGTTCCGACGCCGAGAAGCTGCAGGTCGATTCCTCCGGCGGCGACGATGGCGCGTTCGTACTCGACTCCGGCGGACTGGATGCTCCCGGTGCTGCCGTTCGGGACGTGGATCCGCTCCGGGTCGAGTCCGAGCGGTTCGACGACCTCGCGGGTGATCACGGAGCGGTAGCTCTGCGGGTGATCGGCCGGAAGCCCGACGTATTCGTCCAGGGCGAAACCGGAGACTCGCCCCAGGTCGAGGGAACCCGCTCGTGCGGCGAGCGCCGAATAGACCGCGAGGGGCGTCGACCCGGTGGCGAGGCCGAGGACGGCATCCGGCTTTCGGGCGATCAGCGCGACCACGGCGTCGGCGACCAGTTCGCCTGCTTCCTCTGCGTTGCCGACGATCACAATCTCAGCCATCCCAGCCTGCTTTCTGTGAGTTCCTTCCAGTCTGGCAGAACCGCCCGCCCGGGTTTCCCTCAGGATTTGCATGTACCGTTCTCGGGTTCCCAACCCGCCAAGCAGAGGACTCTTCGTGCCCCGTACCCGTCTTGCCCGAGCATCAGTTCTCGGTATCGTCACCGTCGCCGCGCTCCTGCTCACCGGCTGCGCCGGAGGCCAGTCCACCGCCGAAGCATGCGCGGTCGTACAGACCACCACTCAGAAAGCCGCGGAAGATTTTATGGAGAGCGTTTCTGAGTTCGATGGCGATCACACTGCCACCGCCGACGCAACAGAAAAGCTTGCGGCATCTTTTGCGGTTGCCCACGACAAGATCACTAATGCCGACGTGAAGAAGACCATCGAAGCTGCGGAGAAGGCGCTCGTGGCCTACGCGGCGGAAGTGCGCACGGCAGCTGACGACCCAGACAATGTGAACCCGGACTCCCTCACTGAGGTACTGGGCAAAACCGAGACCGCACTCTCCGAGGTGTCGACCGCCTGCACGTCCTGACCGGCGCCGTGAACAGCGAATGCCCCCGATCTCGCGATCGGGGGCATTCGTCGTTTCGCCGGGTTAGCCCAGGCGGGTCTTGAGGTTCGTCGTGATCTCAGCGAGGAATTCCTCGGTGGTCTGGTACGACTGTTCGGGACCGACGAGGAGCGCGAGGTCCTTCGTCATCTTGCCGGATTCGACGGTCTTGATGACCACGTCTTCCAGGGTGTGCGCGAACTCGATGAGCTGGTCGTTGCCGTCCAGCTTGCCGCGGTGCTGCAGCCCGCGGGTCCAGGCGAAGATCGACGCGATCGGGTTCGTCGACGTCGGCTTGCCCTGCTGGTGCATCCGGTAGTGACGCGTCACCGTTCCGTGAGCGGCCTCAGCCTCGACGACCTTGCCGTCCGGGGTGGCCAGCACGCTGGTCATGAGGCCGAGCGAGCCGAAGCCCTGCGCGACGGTGTCGGACTGCACGTCGCCGTCGTAGTTTTTGCAGGCCCAGACGTAACCGCCCTCCCACTTCATGGCGGATGCCACCATGTCGTCGATGAGGCGGTGCTCGTAGGTCAGGCCGGCAGCATCGAACTGCTCCTTGAACTCGGCGTCGAAGATCTCCTGGAAGATGTCCTTGAACCGGCCGTCGTAGGCCTTGAGGATCGTGTTCTTCGTAGAGAGGTACACCGGGTAGTTGCGGGTGAGGCCGTAGTTGAGGCTGGCACGGGCGAAGTCACGGATGGACTCGTCGAGGTTGTACTGCACCTGCGCGATGCCGTCCCCAGGCGACTGGTAGACCTCGAACTTCTGCGGCTCAGAGCCGTCCTCCGGGGTGAACTCGACGGTGAGCGTTCCCTTGCCCTTGAACAGGAAGTCGGTGGCACGGTACTGGTCGCCGAACGCGTGGCGGCCGATGATGATCGGCTTGTTCCACCCCGGCACCAGGCGCGGGATGTTCGAGATGATGATCGGCTCACGGAAGATGACGCCGCCGAGGATGTTACGGATGGTGCCGTTCGGGCTCTTCCACATCTTCTTCAGGCCGAATTCCTCGACCCGCGCCTCGTCAGGGGTGATCGTCGCGCACTTGACGCCGACGCCGTGCTTCTGGATGGCGTGCGCCGCGTCGATGGTGATCTGGTCGTTCGTCTCGTCACGCTTCTGGATGCCCAGGTCGTAGTACTCGAGGTCGACGTCGAGATACGGGTGAATCAGGGTGTCCTTGATGGACTGCCAGATGATCCTGGTCATCTCGTCGCCGTCGAGTTCGACGACGGTGCCTTCAACCTTAATTTTTGACAAAAGGAGCTCCTCGTTTGTGGGGCCGTACGGCCGCGTCAAGCTTACCTGAGGCTCACAACTATCTTGATATCGAGAGATACCGGCGTTTGCCGCCCTTCCGTCCACTCCGTCGAATGTGAACATCCGGCGAAATGTGACGACGCCCGCCGTCTCGCTATCGGACTGGCCTCGGTTCCGGATAGCCTTGCACCATGCCTGACCTCAGACTTGAAGAACTGTCCGCCTCAACGATCGTCGCGGTCAACGCGCTGACGCTCAAGCCCGGCCAGGAGCAGTTCGTGGCCCCGGTCTCCTATTCGGTCGCGGCGGCTGTCGTGAACCCGGCTACGACGTGGCAGCGCGTCATCCTCGACGGCAAGGAGGTCGTCGGTTTCGTTCAGGCCAACTTCGATCCCGACTCCAACGACGAGTTCGCCAGCATCCTGTGGCGGATCAACGTCGACGCCGACGACCAGGGCCGCGGCGTCGGCACCTACGCCGTCCAGGCGCTCAGCGACGAAGCGGCCAAGCGCGGCTTCGACCACGTCAACGTCATCTTCGAGCCGGGCGAATCAGGTCCTGAGCAGTTCTTCCTCCACGTCGGCTTCGAACCCGTCGGCGAGACGCAGTATGGCGAAACCGTCGCCGTCCGCAAGCTCTGATCCGCAGCGGCTCTCGCCGGACGACTTCGTCGACGGCGTGCTGGATGTCGTGGCATCCATCCCGCGCGGCCGCGTGATGAGTTACGGGCAGGTCGCTGCCACGATCGGCTCTCGGTCGGCGCGGGGCGTCGGCCGGGTGATGGCGCACCACGGGAGCGACGTCCCGTGGTGGCGTGTCGTTCGCGCCGGCGGCCTGCCGCCGGCCTGCCACGACGACGAAGCCCTCGAGCACTACCGCGCCGAAGCGACCCCGTTGGTGTCGCGGGCCGACGGCACGTACCGGCTGGCGGCATCCGCCTTCGTGTGACCGGGGCGCGCCGACTCTGCTGAGTGGCCCGCGCGGGTCACATTGCCGGGCGCGGGTGAAATACCACCCGCGCGCGGCAGAAACACCCGCGCGAAGTCGACGTGCGGATCGCGGACGAGCGTCCCAGGGCGCGAGCCCTTCCCCGGAGCGCTGGCGTCGCCACACCGTCGCGCGGGCGAAACGGCCCTGCGCGGGCGCCGAAGCACCCGCGCAGGGCCAGCACACCCGCGTGAGACTAGACCAGCGAGTCCCGCCACGCGGCGTGCAACTGGGCGAACCGCCCGGTTCCCGAGATGAGGTCGCGCGGGGTCCCGTCCTCGACGATGGTGCCGTGTTCCATCACGAGCACACGGTCGGCGATTGCCACGGTCGACAACCGGTGCGCGATGATGACGGCGGTGCGTTCGGCCAGGAGCGTCTGCAGGGCTTCCTGCACGAGCCGTTCGCTGGGGATGTCGAGCGACGCCGTCGCCTCGTCGAGGATCAGCACCGCCGGGTCGGCGAGGAACGCCCGCGCGAACGAGATCAGCTGTCGCTGGCCGGCGGAGACCCGTCCGCCCCGTTTGTTCACATCGGTGTCGTAACCGTTCGGGAGGGCGCGGATGAACCCGTCGGCTCCGACCGCCTTCGCCGCCGCCGTGATCTCCTCTGCGGTGGCTTCCGGTTTTCCGATCGCGATGTTGTCGGCGACCGACCCGGAGAACAGGTACGCCTCCTGGGTGACCATGACGATCGCGCGACGGAGGTCCTTCGGGTGCAGCTGCCGGAGGTCGACGCCGTCGAGGGTGACGGTGCCCTCCGTGGGGTCATAGAACCGCGACATGAGCTTGGCCAGCGTCGACTTGCCCGCACCGGTCGAACCGACGAGGGCGACGGTCTGGCCGGCCGGCAGGTCGAGGGTGAAGTGCGGGAGCACGACGGTGTCGCCCTTGTACGCGAAGGTGACGTCCTGGAACTGCACATGGCCCCGCGCGGTCCACAGGTCGACCGGGGCGACCGGGTCAGGGACCGTCGGCTTCTCCTCGAGCACACCCGAGATCTTCTCCAGCGCGGCCGCCGCGGACTGGTAGGAGTTGTAGAACATCGCCATCTCCTCCATCGGGTCGAAGAACCGGCGGGTGTACAGCACGACGGCGAGCAGCGCGCCGATCGCGAGCGACCCGTCGACCACCCGGAACGCACCGAGGAGCAGCACCACGGCAACCGCGACATTGCCGATCAGGACAAGCCCGGGATCGAAGACACCGAACAGCTGGATCACCCGCGCGTTGACGTCGCGGTACTCCTCGACGACCCGGCCGAATTCGTTCTCGTTACGCTTCTCCTTGCGGAACGCCTTCACAGCACGGATGCCGGTCATCGTCTCGACGAACTGCACGATGACCCGGGCGGATGCCACGCGGGACTGACGGAACAGGGTCTGGGACCGTTTCTGGAACCAGCGGGTCAGGACGAACAGCGGAACGAGCGCGCCGAGCAGAACGAGGCCGCTGACCCCGTCCATCAGGAAGAGGGCGATGCCGGTGAACAGCATGTAGAGGAACCCGGAGACGAGCTGGTTGATGCCGGAGTCGAGCAGTTCCTTGATGGCGTCGAGGTCGCTGGTCTGGCGTGAGATGATCCGGCCGGAGGTGTAGCTTTCGTGGAATTCGAGGCTCAGTTTCTGCGTCTGCAGGAACACCCGTTTGCGCAGGTCGATCAGGATCGCCTGGCTGATCCGGGCGCTGAGCACGATGTACCAGGCGATCAGCATGGCACCACCGAGTCCGGTGACGAGGTACACCCCCACGAGAAGGAATGCGGGCATCCAGTCGTTCCGCTCGATCACGGCGGGCAGGCCACGGTCGATGCCGAACGCGATGAGCGCCGGCCCGGCGACCTGGGCGGCCGTCGACACGACAACGACGAGCATGGTGAGCACGACGCGCAGCCGCAGCGGCCGCAGGAGCGAGCCGAGCAGTCGCAGCGAGCGCGCCCGGATCTGGGCGCTCTCCTGCTTGGTGAAGTCGTCGCGCTCCTCGCCCTCGACGCCGTGCACTGACGCGTTCGTCATGCTCCTGCCTCCACGCTTTCCGCATCGAAACTGGGATCGCCCAGCGTCTTGTCGATCTTCTCGGCCGCTTCGCGCTTCTCTTCGTCTTCCAGGCTCGAGATCACGAAGGTGTAGTGCTCGCTCGTGGCGAGGAGGTCGCTGTGCCGGCCGACCGCCGTCACCTTCCCGTCCTCGAGCAGCGCGACCCGGTCGGCGAGCATCACCGTCGACGGCCGGTGGGCGACGATGAGGGCCGTCGTCGACGCGAGGATGCGTCGCAACGCCGCCTCCACGAGCGCTTCGGTGTCGACGTCCAGCGCCGACAGCGGGTCGTCCAGGACGAGAACGGCAGGTTTCGCCGCGACCGCACGGGCGAGCGCGAGGCGCTGTCGCTGGCCGCCGGACAGGCTGAGGCCCTCCTCACCGACCTTCGTCTCGACGCCGTCCGGGAGGTCCCGCACGAACTGCGCCTGCGCGATCTCGAGCGCCTCGTTGAGCACGGCGTCGGCTTCCGGGCTGTGCGGGTCGAGCTCGCCCCGGCCGAGCAGGACGTTGTCGCGAACGGATGCCGAAAACAGCGTCGCGTCCTCGAAAGCCATCGCGATGTGGGTACGCAGCTCTTCCCGGCTGAGGTCGCGGATGTCGACACCGTCCAGCTTCACGGCGCCGCCGGTGACGTCGTAGAGGCGGGTGGTGAGCGCCGTCAGGGTCGATTTGCCCGACCCGGTCAGGCCGACGAGTGCCATCGTCTCCCCCGGCTCGAGGGTGAGATTCACGCCGTCGAGCAGGTCGGGGACGCCGTCGGGCGAGTCCTGGTACCGGAAGTGGGTGTCCTCGAAACTCAGGCGGCCGCGCACGTCCTCGATCGCAATCGGGTGCTCCGGGTCGGTGATCGTGTTGGACGTGTCGAGCACTTCGAAGAACCGGTCGGTGGCCGTGCGGGTGTCGAACGTCATTGCCAGCAGGAACCCGATCGACTCGATCGGGAACCGCAGCACCGTCGCCGTGGCGAAGAAGGCGAACAGCTGGCCGACGGTGATCTCCCCGGTGGAGGCCAGCCAGATGCCGGTGAGCAGGCACAGCGCGAAGGCGACGTCCGGCAGCAGCAGCAGCCACAGCCAGATGCCCGCAATGGCCTTGGCCTTCTCGATCTCGGTGCCGCGCAGGTCCTCCGCCTGGGATTCGAAGTTCCTCAGCGCATGCTTTCCGCGCCCGAACGCCTTCAGCACGCGGATGCCGTGGACCGATTCCTCGACGGCGGTCGCGAGGTCGCCGGCCTGGTCCTGGCTGCGCCGGGCGATGACTGAGTATTTCTTCTCGAAGACGAAGCCGTAGATCCAGATCGGAACGGCGAGCAGGAGGAAGATCGTGCCGAGCAGCCAGTGCCAGTAAAACAGCACGACGGCACCGATCATGACGGTGATCGTGTTGACCACGAGCAGGACGAGCCCGAACGACAGCCAGCGTCGGATCAGGTTGAGGTCGCTCACGGCACGCGACAGCAGCTGCCCGGACTGCCACCGGTCGTGGAACGAGACCGGCAGGTCCTGCAGCCGGGCGTACAGGGCGTTGCGCATCCGCGCTTCGACGTGGGTGCCCGGCTTGAGCACGAACCAGCGGCGCAGCGCGATCATCGCCGCTTCGAGAACACCGAGGCCGAGGACGGCAAGGACCGCAGGCGCGATCTGCGAGGTGTCGCCTGTCGACAGGGGACCGTCGACGAGCTTTTCGAGGACGAGGGGAATGCAGAGTGCGACGAGGCCGGCGCCGAGCGCGGCGCCCATGCCGAGAAGAATGCGCGGCAGCGCGTTCCGCGCGTACGGCAGGATCCGTGCGAGCGCAGCGGCTGTCGACAACTCGGATTTGTGGGAGTCGGACTTGTGGGAGTCGGGGGGACGGGACATGAACGGACTTCTCTTCTCTGCGCCTTCGGCGGCCAGCGCAGTGCAGTGCACGAAAAAAGGGGGGTTGCGTCATGTGGACGCAGAAAACGTCGCCGATTCCGGGTCTACCGGAATCGCGTTCGCGCCGAAGCGCGGTCGAACGGGGCTACGACACCGGGGTGACCGGTCGGCGCCCGGCTGAGGCATAGCGGACCGTGACGCGGTATTCCGTCGACCCGTGTGTCGGCGCGTTGCTGATGTACGTCATGACAGTCCTCCTCAACCGGAATGTCGTCAGCCCGCCTGCAGGGTCGAGCCGCGACAGCCTCACAGCTTATGCCCATCCAGAGGGAACAGGCAAGAACTTTTTCGCGTGATACGCGTCAGCGCACCCGCACGGAGAGGCAGGTGACGCACCCTTCGAGCTTCTCGAACTCACTGATGTCGACGGTCACGACGGTGTAGCCGCGATCCTCGAGCAGCGCGGCGGTCGCGGGCGCCGACGACGACATCAGCACGGTGTCATCCGCGAGGACGACGACGGCGACGCCTTCACGCTCCGGAACGGCGAGGAAGTGTGGGAAGAAGGCGGGGTCGTCCACCAGGTCGGGGTGGCCGAGCAGGGTGCCGTCCGGGAGGGCGGTCATCGTCGTTTTCAGATGCAGCGCCCGCGTCACAGGCACGGCGACGACCGAGTAGCCCAGCGGCGCGGCGATAGCACGCAACTGACGGATGCCGTCGGCGTTGGTCCGGCTGGAACGCCCGACATAGAGGGTGGTGCCGACCTTGAGCACGTCGCCGCCCTCGAGGGTGCCCGGGGTCATGATTCGTTCGATGCGCAGGCCGAGGTCGCTCGCCGTCTCTTCCGCTGCTTCTGCCTCGGCGCGGCGGCTTTCGGTTCCCGCGCGGGTGACCACCGCCGTGTTTCCGAGCAGCACGAGGGTGTCCTCGACGAAGACGGAGTCGGCCATCGACTCGGCGAAACCGACCTCACGGGTGGTCCACCCGTTCTCCTCCAGCGCGGCGATGTACCCGTCCCACTGCTTGTCAGCGAGCTCGGTGTCGACGTCGGTGCGTTCCACGTGCGTGAGCTGTCCTTCGGCGAGGTTCCCCGCCGGCATCCGCACCAGCGCGATCCGGCGCCCGGTGGTGGACTGCGCCGAGCGGAACGCGATCGCACGGTTGTAGACGGCCCGGCCGATCGTCGCGGCGACGATCGAGAGCACGATGACGTACACGCCGTTGAGGCTGAGGAAGGTGCCCCACAGGAACGCGAGCGTCGCGGCGTCGAGCGCGAAGCCACCGATCACCGTGGTGAGCCCGGACCCGGCGAAGCACGCGATGACGCCGGCGACGAAACCGGCGGCGATCGCCGTGTACCAGCGACGGAAGACCCCGAGGAGGGCGAAGGCGAACAGCAGGACGACGCTGAACAGGGTGGCGAAGAAGTAGAACTCACTGACCTGCGTCAGCGTCGCCGCCTGGTACTGCTGCGAGACGAAAAAGAGGAAGATGCTCGCCGCGTGGGTGACGACCGCAACGGTCAGGGCGGTCAGGAAGGAGGAAACGAGCTTGCGCGCCCACGAAACAGTCATGGGTTCGAGCCTATCGGCCCGGGGAGGACGCACGATCCGCGCGCCGCTCCCCCGGCCACCCTGGCGGCGGATTCCCGGCCGGGTCATAGCGGATTCAGTGGAAGAAGTGGCGTTCCCCGGTGAAGTACATGGTCACGCCGGCTGCCTGGGCAGCGGCGATGACCTCGGGGTCCCGCACAGAACCGCCGGGCTGCACGACCGCGCGCACACCGGCGTCGAGCAGAACCTGCAGGCCGTCGGCGAACGGGAAGAAGGCGTCGGATGCCGCGACGGACCCTGCTGCCCGATCTCCGGCCCGCGTGACGGCGAGGTGGCAGGAGTCGACCCGGTTCACCTGGCCCATTCCGACACCGACGGATGCTCCGTGGCTGGCCAGCAGGATGGCGTTGGACTTCACCGACCGGCAGGCCTTCCAGGCGAAGGCGAGGTCGGCGAGCGTTTCGGGGTCGGCCGGCTCGCCGGAGGCCAGGGTCCAGGTGGAGGTGACGGATTCGCGCGGGAACCGGTCAGCCTGCTGCACGAGGATGCCGCCGGAGACCTGCTTCGCTTCGAGCGGCTCGGGGGTGAATCCTTCCGGCAGCTGAAGGATGCGCAGGTTCTTCTTGGTCCTCAGCACGTCGAGCGCATCGTCGTCGAAGCCGGGAGCCACGAGCACCTCGGTGAAGATTTCCTTGACGGTTTCCGCCATCTTCAGGGTGACCATGCGGTTGGCGGCGATCACTCCGCCGAAGGCCGAGACCGGGTCGCAGGCGTGGGCGCGGCTGTGGGCCGACGCGATCGCATCCGGCGCCTTGGGCGCGGCGATGGCGATGCCGCAGGGGTTGGCGTGCTTGATGATGGCGACGGCCGGCTGGATGAAATCGTAGGCGGCGCGCACGGCGGCGTCGGCGTCGACGAAATTGTTGTAACTCATCTCCTTGCCGTTCAGCTGCGCGGCCTGCGCGATGCCCTGCCCGCCCGAGCGGAGATACAGGGCGGCTTCCTGGTGCGAATTCTCGCCGTACCGCAGCACGTGGGCCAGCTCGGCCTGGATCGTGAGCGACGCGCCGAAGCCTTCGGCGGTGTCGGTGAACCAGCCGGCGACGGCGGTGTCGTATGCCGCCGTGTGAGAGAACGCACGGGCGGCGAACTCGCGGCGCTGGGCGAGGGTGGTTCCGCCGGAGTTCACGGCTTCGATGACCTCCCCATAGCTCTCCGGCGACACGACGATGGCGACGTTGGGGTGGTTCTTCGCCGCGGCGCGAACCATGGCGGGGCCGCCGATGTCGATCTGTTCGACGACGTCGTTGTTCTCCGCGCCGCTGGCCACGGTCTCGACGAACGGGTACAGGTTGACGACGACGAGCTGGAACGGCTCCACACCGAGGTCGTCGAGCTGCTGCTCGTGCGACGCCAGCCGGAGGTCGGCAAGCAGGCCGGCGTGCACCGACGGGTGCAGCGTCTTGACCCGGCCGTCGAGCGACTCAGGGAAGCCGGTCACCGAGGCGACGTCGACGACATCGAAGCCGGCGTCCCGGATGGTCTGGGCGGTGGAACCCGTCGACACGATTTCGACGCCGGCGCCGGCAAGCGCCCGCGCCAGGTCGAGAAGACCCGTCTTGTCGCTGACCGAGATCAGTGCGCGGGTGATGGGGACGACGTCGCGTTCCCGGTAGAGGCTCTTGTCGTGACTGGGGCCTGCCATGGTCTACTCCTTGATTGTTGCGGGGAGGCGTCGGGTCGACAGAGCGCCGAGGTCGAGGCCGTTGGCGATGTCGAGCACCGTCTGCACCAGCAGCCGGCGTTCGACGGGTTTGATGCGCTCATGCAGCTCGTGCTCGGTGTCACCCGGCAGCACGGGTATGCGCTCCTGGACGATGATCGGGCCCTGGTCGACACCGTTGTCGACGACGATGATGGATGCCCCGGTCTGTTCGACCCCGGCGCGGATCGCGTCGCGGACTCCATGCGCCCCGGGGAACTCGGGCAGGTACGCCGGGTGCGTGTTGATGATGTTCGGCGTGAGAGCTTCGACGACGTTGGGCGGCAGCAGGCGCATCAGGCCGGAGAGCACGACGAGGTCCGGATTCCAGACCCGGATCTGCTCGAGGAGGGCGGCTCCCCAGGCCTCACGGCTGTCGTACGAGCTGAACGGAACGGTGAAGGAAGGGATGCCGAATTCCTCGGCGTGCGCGAGACCGGGGGCTTCGCGGTCGGCGCCGACGGCGATCACCCGCGCCGGATACTCGGCGTCGGCGGAAGCTTCGAGGAGCGCACGGAGGTTGGACCCCGTGCCCGAGATCAGCACGACGATTGAGAGCACCCGGCAATTCTACCGGTGACGAACGGGTCGGCTCGCCAGATGTCAGCGGCTAGCGGACCCGGTCGGCCGTGCGGAGCGTCGACACCGTTGGAGTCTCCGCCGGCCTGCTGCCCGACGCCATCCCGATCATCGCGGCGATCCCGACCTCGATGGTTGCGAACAGCCCGACCAGCCACGGGTTCGGGCCGACGACGCCGAGGCGGCCGGGGCCGATGGCACCGGCCGAGAACCAGGCCAGCAGTCCGAGGGAGATCCCCGCGACGACGCCGATGCCGGCGGCGGCGACCAGCAGCCGGCCGACGAGGGGCCTGCCGGAGAGCGCGGCGACGAGGCGCGGGCGCACGAGGGACGCCGCGAAGAATCCGACCAGCACCGGCACGAGGAGTCCGAGAAAGCCGAAAGCGAAGTCACCGCTCGGGACCGCGCCGAGGATCGGCAGGCCAGGGATCGGTCCGACGACGGTGTTCACCGGCGAGATGGAGCTGCCTGCGCCGAGGGCGAACCCCGGCCCGACCAGCCACGAAGCCGTCCACACGACGAGGTTCGGCACGAAGGCGATCTGTGCGAGCGTGGTCGCGGCGCCGCCGACGACACCGAGCTGGGCACCCTGGTACAGGCTCGTGACCAGTCCGAAGTTGAGAAACAGCAGCAGCGTGAGGAGCACCGCCGACAGCCCGAGAATTCCGGTCACTGCGGCACCGCCACCGCGAAGAGCGGCCCCGGCCACGGCGCGGTCGAAGCGGTCGAAGCGCTCGTCGAGCCGGTCCTGGAGTCGGGTCAGGAGCCGGCCGATCGTTCCGCCGTGTCCGGCGGGGATGCGGTGACGCCCCCGGAGCACTCCGATGGCCAGGCCGAACGCGTAGACAAGCCCGGGCAGGACGGCGGCTTGCAGCAGCGACGGCCGGAGTGTGTCATCAGTGCTGCTGAGCGCGGCCAGGACATTGAGGACGACCACGGTGACGAGTGCAACAGCGACCGCGGTCTGCCAGTACCGGGTCGCCGAGGCCCGGATGCCGGCACGGGCACCCATGACGACGGCGAACGCGGTGAGCGCGAGAGGCGCGATGGTGACGGGGAACGGATCCGCCGCAGCGGCAAGCCCGGTCGATGCGACCACGGCGGACGGGAGCGTGACCTCGATGTCGACGCCGTTGCCGAGGAGCCAGATGTCGACGGCACCGCGCCAGAAGAGGACCCAGTCGACCGAGAATCCGGATTCGACAGCCCAGAGGATCGTCAACGGGACAAGTGAGATGCCGATGCCGATGGCGACGGCGAGAAGCGCCTCGAGTGCGGCGAGCATGGCGACTGTTGTGCGGTTCATTCGACTCGAAGTTTAGCTGTCAGGCAGGCCTGGTCGTGCCTGCCACGCCAGACACGACGAAGGGCGACAGTTCCCTGTCGCCCTTCGCCTGCAGAATCCGTCTGGTTACAGTCCGGCGATGATCTCGCGCATGAGGCGGGCGGCCTCCGACGGGGTCTTGCCGACCTTGACGCCTGCGGCCTCGAGTGCTTCCTGCTTGGCGGCAGCAGTTCCGGCGGAGCCCGAGACGATGGCGCCGGCGTGGCCCATGGTCTTGCCCTCGGGAGCGGTGAAGCCGGCGACGTACCCGACGACGTGCTTCGTGACGTGGGCCTTGATGTAGTCGGCGGCGCGCTCTTCGGCGTCTCCACCGATTTCACCGATCATGACGATGGCCTTCGTCTCCGGGTCTGCCTCGAACGCCGCGAGGGCGTCGATGTGGGTGGTCCCGATGATCGGGTCCCCGCCGATGCCGATGGCGGTGGAGAACCCGATCTCACGCAGTTCGTACATCATCTGGTAGGTCAGGGTTCCCGACTTCGAGACGAGACCGATCGGTCCCTTTCCGGTGATGTTCGCGGGGGTGATGCCGACGAGCGCCTCACCGGGGGTGATGATGCCGGGGCAGTTCGGACCGATGATCCGGGTCGTGTTGCCCTTCTTCTGCGCGTACGCCCAGAATTCGGCCGAGTCGCCGACGGGGACGCCTTCGGTGATGATGACGAGCAGCGGGATCTCCGCGTCGATGGCCTCGATGACGGCGTCCTTGGTGAAGGCGGGCGGAACGAAAGCGATCGACACGTCGGCGCCGGTCTTCTCGATCGCCTCGGCGACGGTTCCGAAGACGGGCAGTTCGACATCACCGTGGAGCACGGTGGTGCCGGCCTTGCGGGCGTTGACTCCGCCGACGACGTTGGTGCCGGCCTTGAGCATCAGGGCCGTGTGCTTGGTGCCTTCACCGCCGGTGATGCCCTGGACGATGACTTTGGAATCCTTGTTGAGGAAAATTGACATGTTTCGTTTCGTCCTTTTACTTCGAAGCCAGCTCGGCGGCCTTGTCGGCGCCTTCGTCCATGGTTGCGGCGAGGGTGACCAGCGGGTGGTTGGCCTCGTTGAGGATGCGTCGGCCTTCTTCGACGTTGTTGCCGTCGAGGCGCACGACGAGGGGCTTGTTCGCTGCGTGGCCGAGTTCGGCGAGCGCGCCGACGATGCCCTTGGCGACGGCGTCGCAGGCGGTGATGCCGCCGAAGACGTTCACGAAGACGCTCTTGACCTGCGGGTCGCCGAGGATGACGTCGAGGCCGGCTGCCATGACCTCAGCGGATGCTCCGCCGCCGATGTCGAGGAAGTTGGCCGGCTTCACGCCGCCGTGGTTTTCTCCGGCGTACGCGACGACGTCGAGCGTCGACATGACGAGTCCTGCGCCGTTCCCGATGACACCGACTTCACCGTCGAGCTTGACGTAGTTGAGCTCGCTGGCCTTGGCCTTCGCCTCGAGCGGGTCGGCGGCGTCCTTGTCCTCGAGCCTCGCGTGGGCCGCGTGGCGGAAGTCAGCGTTCTCGTCGAGCGTCACCTTGCCGTCGAGGGCGATGATGTCGCCTTCCTCGGTGAGCACGAGCGGGTTGACCTCGACGAGGGTCGCGTCCTCACCCTTGTAGACGTTGTAGAGCTTGACGAAGACATCAGCGACCTTGTCGACGAGCTCGGCGGGGAAGTTCGCGGCGACGGCGATTTCGCGCGCCTTCGCGGTGTCGATGCCTTCGAGCGGGTTGACCTCGATGCGGGCGAGGGCTTCAGGCTTCTCGACAGCGAGGATCTCGATCTCCATTCCACCCTCGACGCTCGTGAGGGAGAGGTACGACCGGTTCGCCCGGTCGAGCAGCACGGAGAAGTAGAACTCCTGGGCGATGCGGGCACCGCCGGCGACCATGACACGCTTGACGATGTGGCCCTTGATGTCGAGGCCGAGGATGGCCTGTGCGGCCTCGAATGCTTCGTCGGGGGTCTTGGCGACCTTGACGCCGCCGGCCTTGCCGCGGCCTCCGACCTTCACCTGCGCCTTGACGACGACGACGCCACCGATCTTCTCAGCGGCGGCGCGAACCTCCTCGGGCGTTTCTGCGACGATACCCGGCAGCACCGGGACCTCGTATTTTTCGAACAGGTCTCGTGCCTGGTATTCGTAAAGATCCACGTGGGTTTCCGTTCCGCTGGGTGCATTTCTGGTTTCGCGTTGGGTGGCACCCCCGGCGTGAGGTATCTCGACACCGAGAGAAAAAGGGCCGCTCCCACTCTACTTCGTCGCGGGAACACGTTTCAGCACGACCCGGCAGGAGCTCGACTACAGTGGCCGGGGTGAGCATTCTGCGCGATATCGGAGGCGACGCGATCCTGATCGCCGGGGGCGGCCGGGCGATCCTGCTCCAGATCGCCAACCCGGCCGTCGGCGCCGGCGTGGCCGCACACAGCGACTTCACCTCCCGTCCGCTCGACCGGCTCCACGGCACCCTGGCGTTCTGTTACGCGCAGGTCTACGGAACCGACGCCGACCGACAGGCGGTGAACCGCCGCGTCAATGCCGCCCACGGTCCGGTCACCGGCAGGGCCAGCGCGGAGGCACCCCGATACTCGGCGTTCGACACGACACTGCAGCTCTGGGTGGCCGCGACCCTGTACGACACCGCCGTCCAGGTGCACGACCTCGTCTTCGGCCCGCTGTCCGAAGCGGACGCCGACGAGGTGTACCGCGGCTACGCCATCCTCGGCACGGCGCTGCAGATGCCGGCGGGGCTGTGGCCCGAGAACCGGGCGGCGTTCCGGTCGTGGTTCGACGCAGAGCTCGAGAAGCTCGAGGTATCCCCCGCCGCCCTCGCCGTCTCCCGCGAGCTCCTCACGGTCCCCGCGGCGCCGTTCTGGGCGCGCGCCGGGCTTCCGACCGTCCGCCTGGTCACGGCCGGGCTCCTTCCCCCGCGCCTGCGGGAAGCGTTCGGCTTCCGCTGGACGCCCCGGCAGCAACGTCGGTTCGACCGGATGCTCCGGGTCGCCCGGGTCGTCTGGCCGGCGGTTCCCCGCGGCATCCGTTTCCTGCCCGTGCGGTACTACCTTCGTCGCGTGCGCTTCTCATCCACCGGCTGATCGCGCGTCCGGTGACGATGGCTGACGTGGTCGGCGGCGACGACGGAGGCGAGAATGAGGTTGGCCAGCCAGCTGAGCGTCAGCGGGTTCACCGAGGAGAAGGTGGCGTAGAGCAGGGCGAGCGCACCCGCGCCGACGAGGTGTGAGAACTGCCAGGGCAGCCCGACGGCACGCTTGAACAGGAAGTTGCCGAGCAGGTAGACCACGCTTGAGCCGCAGATGAGACCCGCCGTCCACCGCTCGACTTCGTCCCCGCCCGCCCCGCCGAGCGGATGGTCAAGAACCATCTCGTCTGCCACAGCGGTCAGGAGGATGCCGATCACGAGCAGCAGCGGAATGTAGGTGTACGCCACCTGTGCGATGACTCCCGATTTCTCCGTCTCGCTGATGTAGTCGCGTCCGCCCTTCTGGCTGTGGTTGAAGTACAGCAGCCACATCAGGACGGTGCTCGTGAACGCGGCCAGGAAGGAGAGCATGTCCAGGGGGCTGAGCGAGCTTTCGGCGAACGACCGGCCGGTGACGAGGATCGATTCCCCGAGAACGATGATGAGAAACAGGCTCACCCGCTCGGCGAAGTGCTCCCCCGAGACGTTCCAGGTCTCGACGTCGGAGCGGCCGAGCCCGGGAACGTGGAATCGGACCCACGGGCCCATCATCGCGATGAGGATCGCGGCGAGCCAGATCCACAGGCGGGCGTCTTCGGACGCGAGCGCCCCGCCCAGCCAGAGCAGGCCGGTGGACGCGTTCCAGATCGCAACACGAACGAAGTTCCTGGCGTTCTCCGGACGGGATCTCCGGAAGGCGATCGCGGTGAAGATGCTCCGCCCGAGCTGGAGTGTGACGAGGCTCCCCGCGAAGAGCAGAGCGTGGTCGCCGAACGCGTCGGGGATGGCGCTCGACATCAGCACGCCCAGCAGCATCAGCACGAAGAGCATCGCGCGCACGCGCGCATTCTCCGGGTTGAGCGCGTTGGTCACCCACGTCGTGTCGACCCAGACCCGCCAGACCGCGGTGATGAGGATGAGGGTCTGGACGAGGGTGACCACGTCGGGGTGGTCGATCAGGGAGTGGGAGATCTGCGTGACGGCGAAGACGAAGACGAGGTCGAAGAACAGCTCGACGTACGTGACGCGCTGGGCCTCGGTCCCCTCATCCGGCCGCAGCAGACTCCCCGGTTGCCTGGCCGTCTTGCTCATGGGGAATCCCGTCCCGCGGGTGCGTTGATGCTCGCTCTCATCATGGCACGCGGCGACCGATCCAGCCTGCGAACAGGGCATGCAGCAGCGGGAGCGCTGAGAGCGCCATCACCAGCGTGCCCACGACGACGTCGTCGTCACGCAGGAGAATTCCGCCGAGAAAGAGCGCGGCGAACAGGACAGCCGAGATCCCGCGCCGTGCGGTGCGCTCGAGACTGCCCATGCGCCTCTCCAGGCGCGGGTTCTGGACCGAAACCCGGCCTTCCTCGATGCGCGTGGTGAGGTCGTCGAGTCTCTGGGGCAGCCGTGCCGCCAGTCCCGCGACCGAGACGGCCTGCGTCGCGAAAGCCTGCACGGCGTTTCCGCTTTCGTCGCGGATCAGCTGCCCGGCATAGGGCTCGACGGCATCCCAGATGTTGAACGCGGGGTTGAGCGAGCTGCACATGCCCGAGACCAGCGACATCGCACGGATGACGAGGAGGAAGTTCTCGGGAAACTGGAACGGGAGCGAGCGCACGACATCGCCGAATTCGAGCGCGAACGCGCGGAACTCACGCGGATCCACTTCGGCAAGCTCGGCGAACCCCATGCCGCCGAATCGCGCGAAGAGCCGGGTCATCGCCCTCTCGAGCTCGACAGTGTCGGCTGAGGGCAGCAGCACGCCGACGTCGCGGATGCCGTCGACCATGCCTTTGCCGTTCCGCGACGCGGCGGCGATGAGCACTCGTCGGAGCCCCGTCCGGAGCGCCGGGGGCACCTCGCCCATCATCCCGAAGTCGACGAACGTGAAGTGCCAGGCACGGTTCGCGCCTGGCCCGGCGCTCCCGGTGTGAGGGGTGACGAAGATGTTGCCGGGGTGCGGGTCCGCGTGGAAGAACCCGTCGGTGAAGAGCTGGTCGAACATGACGGACGCGAAGTCGATCGCGACCTCGGCCGGGTCGATGCCCGCGGACCTCAGCCCGTCGAGATCGTTGATCTTGATCGCAGTGACATCCTCCAGCGTCAGCACGCGCCTGGTGGTGCGCTCCCAGACGATCTCAGGAACGCTGACCCGGGTGTCACCGGCGAAGACCTGGGCGAACCGCTCGGCGTTCGCCGCTTCGTGCAGGTAGTCGATCTCCTCGAAACTCGTGGCCGCGAACTCCTCGACGAGGGCGGGAGCGTCGACGCGGTCAGAGACAAGCCGGATGCGGCTCAGCCAGCCGCCGATACGGCGCAGCGCCCGCAGGTCGACGTCCACGATCGAGTCGATGCCCGGCCGCTGGATCTTGACCACGACATCGCAGAGCCCGGTGTCTTCGGCGTCGGCGTCCGACAGTCTCGCCCGGTGGGCCTGGCCGAGGGATGCCGCCGCCAGCGGCGTCGGGTCGACGAAGGAATACGCGCGCTCGAGCGGCACGCCGAGTTCCGCTTCGGCGGCAGCGCGGATGGCGTCGAAGGGAACGGGCGGGACCTCGTCCTGCAGGCCTTCGAGCTCCTTCGTGATCTCGGGCGGCAGCACGTCGAGGCGTGACGACAGGAACTGCCCGACCTTGATCATCAGGCCGCCGAGGTCGACTGCGAGCAGATGGAAGCGCTCTGCGATCCGCCGCAGCCGTGCCGTCCGGCCGCGGCCCGCGAGCCGGCTCAGACCGAAGCGCGGCAGAACCAATTCGAACCACCACGTCTGCACGAGGTAGCGCGCGGCGAACCACGTGATCCTGCGGTAGCGGGCACGCATGTCGCCGGCGTCTGTCATCGAATCTCCTGAACGCCGACCTGCGGCGGGAACGCGGTCAGTCCTGGGCGAGGATGGAGAAGATCCTGCGGCGCGCGTCCTCGAGGACGGCGACGGCCTCCTTCACCTGTTCCGGACTGCCGGAACGCCCGACCGCCGCAACGGCCTGGGCGAGGTCGATGCCCGCCTTCGGCAGCGCGCCCGTGCGACCGCTGTCACGTGTGCCCGAACCCTCCCACGGTGCGGACTTCTCGGGCGCGGCACCCGCGACCTCGCGTCCTTCCGCGGTGAGCGAGTACGTCTTGCGGCCGTTGGACTCCTCGGCCTGAATGAGACCTTCGTCGGCCAGCAGTTGGAGGGTGGGATATACCGAGCCGGGGCTCGGCTTCCAGCTTCCGCCGCTTCGCTCTTCGATCTGCTGGATGATCTGGTAGCCGTGCATCGGCTTCTCCGCCAGCAGGGCGAGCACGGCCGTGCGCACGTCGCCGCGACCCATGCGGGTGCCGCCCTTCTGCTCGAACTGCCCGCGCAGCTGCTCCATCGCTTCCCACAGCCCGGCGATCGGCCAGCCCTGGCCGGAACCGCGAGAGCTCCCGCCGGCGCCGCCGAACCAGTCGCCCATATTCGATCCACTCATGAGATCCTCCTTCGCGCCGTCGCCCGGTACGGGCTCAGCGATAGTCAACGATATATCGCTGAGGCGGAGCACGGGAGGGTTCCTAGCAGACTCCAAGGCAGCGCGTAGTCGCCGCCGGGATGCCGTTCCGGTCGCGCAAGAGCATCGCTATCCGGCCGCTCGGAGCCATTTGCGCGACCGGAAGCGCTGAGCCAACGGCGGTCCCCGTCGGTGAACCCGAGCGGGAAGGCGCCGCCACGGCTGACGCCGCGGTCGGTCAGAGCGCGAGCGGCGGCTTCGCGAGCCCCTCGGTCAGCGCCTCAGCCGGGTCGCTTCCGAGCGCGACGATGCGGTTGTCCGAATCGACGTGGACGATCCTCGGGACGAACGATCGGGCCTCCTCGGTGGTCATCTGGCCATAGGCGATGAGGATGACCGTGTCGCCGACGTCGACGAGGTGGGCGGCCGCGCCGTTGATCCCGATCACGCCAGTGCCGCGCTCCCCCGCGATCGTGTAGGTCTCGAGACGGCTGCCGTTGGTGACATCGACGATCGAGACGAGCTCGCCTGGAAGGATGTCAGCCGCGTCGAGCAGGTCGGAGTCGATGGTCACCGAGCCGACGTAGTGCAGGTCGGCGTGGGTGACGGTAGCCCGGTGGATCTTGGCCGTGAACAGGGTGCGGAGCATCAGAGCTTCTCGATCGGGGCGATTTTGATGAGCAGTTTTTTGAAACCGGCGGAGTCGAAGGCGACGTGCGCGATCCGTTTCGCGCCCTCGCCGGTGACGCTCTGCACCCGCCCCTC
This sequence comes from Mycetocola sp. 2940, assembly GCF_040548835.1. Classification (NCBI taxonomy): domain Bacteria; kingdom Bacillati; phylum Actinomycetota; class Actinomycetes; order Micrococcales; family Microbacteriaceae; genus Mycetocola; species Mycetocola sp. 2940. Next base: position 149,339 of record NZ_JBEPSK010000005.1, on the reverse strand, counting down.
GCCGAAGTCGGTGTGGCGGATGCGATCGCCCGACGCCAGTTCGAGGTCGCCGTTGTTGCGAACCTGGTTGGTGATCCGGTTCGGCCAGTCGCGTTTCTCGGTGAGGGGCTTGTCGGCGAGGGAGTTGCCCGACCCGCCCGACCACTTCGACCGGTTCGCGTTGAGCGCGCGCGGCTGCGTGCCGCCGCGCGAGTTCGCCATGCCAGGCGACTGGCGCCACTCGATGAGCTCGGCCGGGATCTCCTGCAGGTAACGGCTCGGCATGGCGACGGCGGTCTCACCGTACTGGGCCCGGGTCATGGCGAGGGAGAGGAACAGGCGTTTGCGCGCCCGGGTGATTCCGACGTAGAACAGCCGGCGTTCCTCGGCGGGGCCGCCGGGTTCCGACGCGCTCATCCGGTGCGGCAGGAGGTCCTCCTCGATGCCGGTGAGGAAGACGGCGTCGTACTCGAGGCCCTTGGCCGTGTGGAGTGTCATGAGGGAGACGGTTCCGCTCGAGTCGTCGAGGTCATCCGCGGCCGCGACGAGCGAGACCTCGGTGAGGAAGTCGACCAGCTCACCGTCGGGGTTGTTGCGCTCGAACTCCTTCGCGACGGCGACGAGCTCTTCGATGTTCTCGGCGCGTGCTTCGTCCTGGGGGTCGTGGCTGCGGCGCAGCGCCTCGATGAGCCCGCTCTGCGTCACGAGCATCGACAGAACGTCGGCGACCTTGCCCTCGGCGACGAGTTTCTCGCCCTCGTCGAGCAGCGCCGAGAGGGAGAGGATCGCGTTGGTCACCTTGGGGCCGAGACCCAGCCCCGTCGCCTCACGCATCGCCTCACGGAAGCTCAGTCCGTTGTCTTCGGCGAAGCTGAACAGGGCCGTCTCGGTGGCGGGGCCGATGCCGCGCTTCGGGGTGTTGAGGATGCGGCGGAGCGCGAGCATGTCTGCGGGGTTCGCGACGGAGATGAGGTACGCCATGGCATCCTTCACCTCGGCGCGCTCGTAGAACTTGGTGCCGCCCATGATCCGGTAGGGAAGGGCGGACCGAATGAAGATCTCTTCAAGCGCACGGGTCTGCGAGTTGGTGCGGTAGAAGACCGCGACGTCGCTGTACGGGGTTCCTTGCCGGTGGAGTTTCTCGATCTCGTCGGCAACGAACTGGGCCTCGTCGTGACCGGAGTACCCGGTGTACCCGACGATCTTTTCTCCGTCGCCGACGGCGGTCCACAGCTTTTTGTCTTTGCGGTCGAAGTTGTTGGCGATGACCGAGTTCGCGGCGGTGAGGATATTCTGCGTCGACCGGTAGTTCTGCTCGAGCATGATCACCGCCGCGCCCGGGAAGTCACGTTCGAACTCGACGATGTTCCGGATGTCGGCACCGCGGAACGCATAGATCGACTGGTCCGAGTCACCGACGACGGTGAGGGATGCCCCGTTGCCGGCTGCGATGATGGCGCCGTCTTCCACGGCCGGCGGGCGGGTCAGTTCCCGGATCAGGGCGTACTGGGCGTGGTTGGTGTCCTGGTACTCGTCGACGAGCACGTGCTTGAAACGGGTGCGGTACGCGGCCGCGACCAGCGGGAAGGCCCGGAACAGGTACACCGTCTGGCCGATGAGGTCGTCGAAGTCGAAGGCGTTGGCTGCGGTGAGCGCCCGGGTGTATGACCGGAAGATCTGCAGGAACGCTGCTTCGTTCGGGTCGTCCATGTTGGCGTTGCGGGCGTAACTGTCGATGTCGGCCAGCTCGTTCTTGAGCTTCGAGATCTTGGCCGAGACGTTGCCTGGGGTGAACCCGAGAACGTCGGCGCCCTGTTCCTTGATGATCCTCTTGATGAGGACGCGGGAGTCGGACGAGTCGTAAATCGTGAAGTTCTTCGTGAACCCGAAGTTCTCAGCCTCCCGCCGGAGGATCCGCACGCACGCGGAGTGGAAGGTCGAGATCCACATCCCATCGGCGGCCTGCCCGACCAGCGCGCGCACACGGTCGCGCATCTCGGCGGCGGCCTTGTTGGTGAAGGTGATGGCGAGGATCTGGCTCGGCCACGCCTCACGGTTTTCGAGGAGGCTCGCGATCCGGCGGGTGAGAACGCTGGTCTTGCCCGAACCGGCCCCGGCAACGATCAGGAGTGCCTGCCCGCGATACTCGACGGCCTGCCGCTGCTGGGGGTTGAGCCCGTCGAGAAGACGGCTCCCGCCAGCCTGTTTCTCCCGGTTCGCGCCGGGGATGGCAGCCGTCGCCCAGCCGCCGTCCATGATGACCGGGGTTGCTGAGTGTGTGTCTGGGGTAGGGGTGCTCGCCATATCCCTTCCAGTTTAGGCCGGGCATCCGACATCCCTCACCCGGACAGCGCATCCCTCGCCGCGACGCCCAGGTCGGGGTGGTCGCAGAAGACGCCGTCGACGCCGGTTTTCAGGATCGCGTCGAACTCCGCCTGCCAGTTTCCGAATTCCGCCGGTTCGCCGCCGGAGCGGAATGCCCGCGCCAGGAACGCGTTCTCGGGGCGGAGGGTCCAGGTGAACACGGCCAGGTCGCGGTCGTGTGCGCGGTCAACGAGGTCGTTGGTGGAACCGTTGAGATCGTCAGCGAAGAGCAGCGCCTTGTCGACGCTGATCCCGTCGATGCCGTCGGCGGCGAGCGCATCGAGACCCACGGCGGTGAGGCTGTCGGCGTACTTCTTCGCCTTCGAGCCCAGCGCGGCCACCGCATCGTACGGGCGGCCTCTCTTCTCGAGCAGGTACACGTACGACGCCGGCAGGCCGCGATCCGCCAGCTGTCGCAGGACGGTGTGCTCGAACGCCTCGACGACGAGGCCGGCACCGTCGGCGAACCGCGTGCCCGCCAATTCGGATGCCAGCAGGTCGTCGAGAGGAAGTCCCGCGCGCTCGAAATAGGTCGCGTGTTTGATCTCGACCACGATGCCGGGCGGGCGGGTGGTGGTCTCGGCGGCGGAGTCGAGGATGTCGACGAGATCGCTCAGCCGGAGGATTCCGGAGGATCCGTCGAAGCTCGCGCTCGAGGATCTGAGCGCCGGGATCCGTTCCTTCGAGCGCAGCCTCGACAGTTCTTCCCAGGTGAAATCCTCGGTGAACCAGCCCGTCAACTGCTTTCCATCCACGACCTTCGTTGCGCGGCGGTCAGCGAATTCGGGCCGGGAGGCCACGTCGGTCGTGCCGGAGATCTCATTCTCGTGGCGCAGGACCAGGATGCCGTCTTTCGTGGCGACGATATCGGGCTCGACGGCATCCGCACCGAGGGCGAGGGCGAGCTCGTAGGAGGAGCGGGTGTGTTCGGGCCGATAGCCGGGTGCGCCGCGGTGGCCGATGATGAGGGGCCTGACTCGACCCGGGAACGTCATGGTCCGAGCCTAGTTGCGCGAATCCGTATCACAGAACAGTGGCCGCAAAACCCCCGGAATCCTCGGATTTTCACAGCAAACCCCGCTAGATTGGAGGCAGGTTCCGCTCCGCGGTCCGCACACATTCCAGCCGTTACGACTGAGAAGGAATAACACAGACATGGCAACCAACAACCCGGCGTTCAAGAACCCGGCATTCACCCAGCCGAACGCTTCGGCGTTCGCGGTGCAGACGGCCAGCGCGACCGAGCTGCAGGACATGTACGACCGTCCGGCCAGTCCTGTCCAGGCTGACCGGATGACCGTCGAAGACACCATCATGAAGAGCGGCATCGCCTTCGGCGTGCTCGTCGTCGGCGCGCTCGCCGGCTGGGCGCTCGGTGCGACCATGCCTGCCCTCATCTTCGGTGCGGCCATCATCGGCTTCATCCTCGCGATGGTCAACATCTTCAAGAAGGAGCCGTCCGCTCCGCTGGTCCTCGCCTACGCGGCAGCCCAGGGCGTCTTCGTCGGTGGCATCTCGTACATCTTCGAGGCCATGTGGCCCGGCATCGTCATCCAGGCCGTGCTCGCGACCCTCACGGTCGTCGGCGTCACCCTCGCCCTGTTCGCCAGCGGCAAGATCCGCGCGTCGAAGAAGGCGACGAAGATCTTCCTCATCGCGATGGTCGGCTACCTCGTGTTCTCGCTCATCAACGTCGGCATGCAGATGTTCGGCCTGACCGACAACGCTTTCGGCCTCCGCAGCGAAGAGATCTTCGGCATCCCGCTCGGCCTGATCCTCGGTGTGCTCTGCGTCATCATGGGCGCGTACTCGCTCGTCCTCGACTTCGACTTCATCCAGCGGGGCGTGCAGAACCGCGCACCGCGCAAGTTCGGCTGGTCTGGCGCATTCGGCATCATGGTCACCGTCATCTGGCTGTACCTGGAGATCCTGCGGATGATCGCGATCACGCGCGAGTAAGTTCCATCCCTCGAACCCCCGTCGCCCGGCCTGCCGGTGCGGCGGGGGTTTTCTTTCGCCCGCCCGTCATGAGGATTCTCAGTGAAGTCGAAAACCCACCCGCCCCGTATCGACGCGCTCCGCGCCGTCACGCGCACGACCGGCGACGCGGCATCCGTCGACGCTGACGGAGACCTCGAACTCGAGTCGTTCACCGACGTCGACCTGAGTGGCCGAGACCTGACGGGCCTGACCCTGCGGGAGTGCTCGTTCGACGGGGTGGACCTCGACGACGCGAACCTGCGCGGCGCCCGGTTTCTCGAGTCGACGCTGAGCGGGGTGCACGCCCCCGTGCTGCGGATGTCACGCTCGGCCTGGCGGGACGTCGTCGTCGAGCGCTCGCGGCTGGGCTCAGCCGAGCTGTTCGACACGGCCTGGAACGGGGTCCGGATCCGGCAGAGCAAGCTCGGCTACGTGAACCTGCGCGGGTCGACCCTCACCGACGTGATCTTCGAGGACTGCACGATCGACGAACTCGACCTCGGCGGGGTCACCGCCACCCGCGTCGCCTTTCCGGGCACGACGGTGAAGACCCTCGACCTGACGCGGGCCACCCTCAAGCACGTGGACCTGCGCGGGCTCGACTTCCGGGCCGTGCACGGCCTGGAGGGGCTCGCCGGCGCCACGGTCACCGAGGAGCAGGTCGCCGAGCTCGCGCACCTGTTCGCTGCCCAGCTGGGAATCGTCGTCGACGGGCGCGACGCGTAGCGGCGCGAAAGGCGGCAGCCACGACCAAGGCAATCTCGGGACGAGACTGCTATCCCCAGCCATCTCGGTGACCGAGCGGTGACAGCCACGTCATCCTGGCTCTGCGCCGCGCTGCCTCTGTCTGTACGCCGCCACGTTCGCGCGGTTGCCGCAGTTGCCCACGTCGCAGTACCGGCGGGAGCGGTTGCGCGACAGGTCGACGACGACAGCGTCGCAGTCGTCGGCGGCGCACTCGTGCAGCCGCGCCAGCTCTTTCGCACGGACCAGGTCGACCACGGCCATCGCCACCTCCACCTGCGCCCGCTGGGCGACCGGGGCGGTCGCGGGCGTCGCGTGCAGGTGCCAGTCCCAGTTGTCGTGCTTGACCAGCTGCGGCAGCGCGTTCGCCTCCTGCAGCAGCTCGTTGACCAGCTGGACGACGCCGTCCTCGTCACGGGTCCACAACTCGCGCAGCCGGGGGCGCAGCGCGCGCATCTCGGCGAGCTCCGTGGCATCCCCGGTCCGTGAGCCGGTGAATTCGAACCGGTCGAGGAAGGCGACGAGCTGCTCGGGAGTGGAGAGTTCGTCGGTGCCGCTGTTCGACGCCCCGGGCAGCGTGTTGATGAGCGCCGCCGTGGTCGCGAGCGACACCTCGGTGTCATGTGCGAAAAGCATGTTGACTCCTGACGCGGCCCGGTTTATTGTAATGAGCATAACCCCATTTACTCCTTACAGGAAAGCTCCGAGGCGGAGTACACCATGACCGCACACCTCACCGCGACGGATGCCGTCCGGCCCGCATCCCGGACCCAGACGACCGGCATCGCCGTCGCCCTGCTCTCGGCGCTGATGTTCGCCCTGAGCGGGCCGTTCGCCAAGTCGCTCATGGATTCGGGCTGGTCGCCGGGAGCCGCCGTCCTCGTCCGCGTCGGCGGAGCGGCCCTGATCATGCTGGTTCCCACCCTCATTGCGATGCGTGGCCGGTGGGGAACGCTGCGCCGCAGCAGCAAGGTCATTCTCGCCTACGGCGTCGTCGCGATCACGGGCGCGCAGGTCGGCTTCTTCAACGCCGTGTCGTACATGTCGGTCGGTGTTGCCCTGCTCATCGAGTACCTCGCGCCGGTTCTCCTCGTCCTCCTGGTCTGGGCGCGCACCCGCCGGCGCCCCGGGATTCTCACCATCGTCGGCACCATCGTCGCGATCGTCGGCATGGTCTGCGTGCTCGACCTGACCGGCGCGCAGACGGTGCACCCGCTCGGCGTCGCCTGGGCACTCCTCGCGGCGGTGTCGCTCGCCACCTACTTCATCCTGGGAACCAGGATCAGCGACGACCTTCCGCCCCTCGTCCTCGCGGGCGGCGGCCTCGTCGTCGGAACCGTCACCGTCGCCCTCTGCGGCGCGATCGGGCTGCTCCCCCTCGCCTTCTCGACGGCGGACGTCACGATGCTCGGCGTCCAGATGTCGTGGCTCGTTCCGATCCTGGCGCTTGCCCTCTTCTCGACGGCGTTGGCCTACGTCACGGGTATCGTGGCGACGGCCCGCCTCGGCACGCGGCTCGCGTCGTTCGTCGGGCTCTCCGAGGTCGTGTTCGCCGTGCTGGCGTCCTGGCTGCTGCTCGCGGAGCTGCCCGGCCCGCTCCAGCTCGTCGGCGGCCTCGGGATCCTCGCCGGTGTGATCCTGGTCCGGGCGGACAAGTATGCCCTCGACCTGACGCCGCCCCCTGGCCCGCGCCCGAGCCCGAGTCCGAACTAGCCCGGGATAAGGAAAAAGCCCCGGCATAAGGACGCCACGGCCGTGGCATCCTTACCCGGCGCTGTTTTCCTTATCCCACGCTGACCGCAGGCCGGGCGCGACGCGACCGTGCGACCGGCGATCCCGTCGCCGGCCAGCACGGGAAAAGGAAAAAGCCCTGAGCGAAGGACACCACAGCGGTACCGTCCTGAGCTGGCGCCGTTTTCCTTACCCCGCGCTGACGGCAGGCCCACCTCGTGGCGTACTCCCTGCCCTCCGCCCCACGCAAAAGGACCGGCTCAACTGCGCCGGTCCTTCTGTCACACCCCTACTCCCACTCGATGGTGCCCGGTGGCTTCGACGTCACGTCGAGAACGACGCGGTTGACGCCGTCCACCTCGTTGGTGATGCGGTTCGAGATCTTCGCCAGCACGTCGTACGGCAGCCGGGTCCAGTCCGCGGTCATGGCGTCTTCGGAGCTGACCGGGCGGAGGACGATCGGATGCCCGTAGGTGCGTCCGTCGCCCTGCACGCCGACCGAGCGGACATCGGCGAGCAGCACGACCGGGCACTGCCAGATCTCGTTGTCGAGGCCGGCGGCCGACAGTTCGTGCCGGGCGATGGCATCCGCTTTGCGGAGCAGGTCGAGGCGCTCGGCGGTGACCTCTCCGACGATGCGGATCCCGAGGCCGGGGCCGGGGAACGGCTGGCGGCCGACGATGACCTCGGGCAGTCCGAGTTCACGGCCGATTGCGCGGACCTCGTCCTTGAACAGGGTGCGGAGGGGTTCGACGAGCTCGAAGGTCAGGTCGTCGGGGAGCCCGCCGACGTTGTGGTGGCTCTTGATGTTCGCGGTGCCGGTGCCGCCGCCGGACTCGACGACGTCCGGGTACAGGGTGCCCTGCACGAGGAACGCGATCGGGTCGCCGTCGTCTTCGAGCGACTCGGCGATGAGGTCGGCCTGGGCCTTCTCGAAGGTGCGGATGAACTCGCGGCCGATGATCTTGCGCTTCGTCTCCGGGTCGCTCACCCCGGCGAGGGCGTCGAGGAACTGCTTGCGCGCGTCGATGGTGATGAGCCGCACACCGGTCGCGGCGACGTAGTCCTCTTCGACCTGCTTGCGCTCGTCCTGGCGCAGGAGCCCGTGATCGACGAAGACGCAGACGAGCTGGTCCCCGACGGCTTCGTGCACGAGAGCCGCGGCGACGGCGGAGTCGACGCCGCCGGAGAGCCCGCAGATGACCTTGCCGGTGCCGATCTGGGCACGGATGCGGTCGACCTGCTCGGCGATGACGTTGCCCGGGTTCCAGTCGGACGGGATGCCCGCGGCGCGATGGAGGAAGTTCTCGAGCACGGCCTGTCCATAAGCGGAGTGCTTCACCTCGGGGTGCCACTGCACGCCGTAGAGCCGGCGCTCGTCGTTGCCGAAGGCAGCGACCGGGGTGGATGCCGTCGACGCGAGCACGGTGAAACCGTCCGGCGCCTGGGCGACCGAATCACCGTGGCTCATCCAGACGGTCTGGTCGGTGGGCTGACCTCCGAGCAGGACGCCGCCGTCGGTCGACAGGGCGGCATCCGTCGATCCGTACTCGCGGAGCCCGGTGTTCGCCACCGTGCCGCCGAGCGCACGGGCCATGACCTGGAATCCGTAGCAGATGCCGAGCGTCGGAACGTCGAGGTCGAAGATGCCCGAGTCGAGGGAGGGGGCGCCGTCTTCGTACACGCTCGACGGGCCGCCGGAGAGGACGATGCCGACCGGGTTCTTCTCCGCTACTTCGGCGGCGCTGATCGAATGCGGAACGATTTCGGAGTAGACCCCCGCCTCGCGGACGCGTCGTGCAATGAGCTGGGCGTACTGCGCGCCGAAGTCGACGACGAGGACGGGACGCGCGCTTGTGGCCTGCTCGCTAATGGGATGCCTCCACTGATTCGGGGGTGATGTCGGCGGATGCCGCGTGCGAGGCGAGGTACGCCTTCACTTCGCGGACAATGCGCACTTCGAGGAAAAACGACAGGAACGGGATGATGCCGCCGAGGGCGATGAGCAGGAACTTCGGGAACGGCCAGCGCATGAGGCTCCAGATCCGGAAGTCGGCGAAGAGGTACACGACGTATCCCCAGCCGTGGATCATGAGGATGCCGAGCGAGAGGTTGATCGCCTGGAGGCTGTCGCTGGGAACGAAAGCGAGGAATCCGTAGGCGCCGCCGAGCTCCAGTTCGAGCCCGAAGGCGTACTTCATGATCATCTCGCCGCAGAGCAGCAGGAGCAGCGTACCGGTGACGATGGAGGAGATCTTGTAGAAGGTGAGCGCACCGGGGATGCGCGGCAGATCTCTCTCTCGAGGTTGGAGGGGCATGGGCTTATTCTACCCGCCCGGGTTCGGTGCCGGGCCCGGCGGCGGCGAGCGCCCGCTCCTCCTGCTCCCGCTCCCAGGAGTCCTTGACCAGGCGGTACCAGAGGAAGACGGCGAAGCCGGCGAAGACGACCCACTCGATGGCGTAGAACACGTTGAGCCAGTTGACCGTCGTCTGCTGCACGACGGCAGGCGCGTCGATCGTCGTCAGGGATTCGGGAGCATCCGCCGACACGATGTAGCCGTTGTACACTTCCCGGTCCGCCATGTTGGGCCAGATGTTGATCAGGGCGGCGACGGACATCCGGTTCAGCTCGAACGGGTCCTCCCCCTCGTCAGGCACTTCGGGTCCCTCCGAGGCGTTGAGGCGGCCGCTGAGATCGACGACGGATGCCCCGGGGTCGGCGTTCAGTCGCGCCGCGACGAGATCGGCGGTCTCCCGGTCCTGCGCCCAGCCGAGGGCGACAGCGACGCTCTCCGGACCGGTGGACAGGTGCCCGGCCACCCAGTATCCGGTTGTGCCGAGGTTCACGCGTTCGCTGATGACGAGGAAGTCCCCGGGCACCCAGGCCCCCTCGACCTCGACCAGCTGTCCGACGACGACATCGCGGAGCGGCTCGCCGGGGGCAACCACCTCGCTGAGCGGGACGACGGATTCCGTCGGCTTCTCGACCGTTTCCGATGAGGTCACGGCACGAGCGAGCTGCCATTGTCCGAGCCAGGCGAAGACGCCCGAGACGAGCAGGGCGAGCAGGAGCATGGCGATCCAGCGCGGCTGGACCATCGTGCGTGCGAGGGTGGGCTGGGCGCCCGGGGAACTGCTAGAAATCGTCGTCTCGCTTCGTTCTGTCTGCTGGATGTTCGTTGCCGGCCTGTTCGACGATCCTGTCGACGACGCGCGCCGTGTCGGCATCCGACGTCACCGCTTCGACAAGGGCGATCTGCTCGTCGAGCATCGGGTTCCGCACCCGGGGTTTGACCGGGACCTTCTTCGTGCGGAGCACGGAAGCGCCGATCCGCTCGGAGTTCGACGCGAGGAGCGGGCCCATCACGCTCATGACGAGAACGTACAGTCCGGCGAACGGCTGCAGCCGCTCGTCGAGCCCGGCCGTGAGCGCAAGGATCGCGAGGATCAGCGCGAACTCTCCCCGGTTCATCAGGATCGCCGCGGCGTTGATGCCGGCCTGGGTGCTGAATCCGTAGAGCCTGGCCATGAATTGCCCGGCGACGACGTTGAGGACGAGGGTGAGGATCACGGCGAAGACGACGGGCCAGATCACCAGGGGGAACTGGCTCGGGTCGAGCGTCAGCCCGAAGTTGAGGAAGAAGAACGCGCCGAAGACGTCGCGGAGCGGCACGGCGACGTGTTCGATCTTCGCGCTGTACCGGGTGGCACCGAGGACGAGGCCGATGAGGAACGCGCCGATGGCGTCGCTGACCCCGAGTACCTCGCCGAGCCCGCCGAACAACACGGCAAGCCCGAAGAAGAGGATGGTGAAGAGCTCGTCGTCCTTGGTGCGGAAGAGCCGGCTGACATAGGCCCCGCCCCAGCGCGCGATGCTGAACATGACGACGAGGAAGGTGAACGCGATGGCGAGCTTTCCGACGACCAGCCACGGGTCGGACTCGCCGCTGAGCACGACGGAGACGATGGCGAGGTAGACGGCGAGGAAGATGTCCTGCACCACGGTCACGCCGAGGATCATCGGCGTCTCCCGGTTGGCCAGCCGGTTCAGTTCGATCAGGAGCTTCGTGACGATCGCGCTCGACGACGTCCCGATGATGCCGGCGACGATGAGGGCTTCGGGGGTGCCCCAGCCGAGGACGAACCCGAAGATCAGGCCGGCGCCCATCAGCAGGACGAGGTAGGACCCGCCGGAGATGAGGAGCTTTCCGGCGTTGCCGAAGAACTCGTCCTGGTCGAATTCGAGGCCCAGGTTGAACAGGAGCAGGATGAGCCCGAAGACGGCGATGAGCTCGATGTAGGAGCTCTCGAAGTTGAGCGGGAACCAGCCGTTGTGCGGGCTGGCCAGGAAGCCGACGATCATGTAGATCGGGATCGCCGGGAGTCCGATCAGTTTGCCGAGGCGACCGAAGATGTAGGCGACGATGAGCAGGGTTCCGAGAACGATGAGATCTGTTCCCAGCGAGCCTTCAGCTGCAGCGGCGGCGAACATCACTAGCTTCCCGGCGGAGATTCGGCCGCGCCGGTCAGGCGAGACTCCCCAGTGCGGAAGAAAGCGAAGGCTTTGGCGACCTTCTCCGGGCTGCCGGCCACGACGAGGGTGTCACCGGGGAACACCCGGAAATCCTTCGACGGTGCCGGGTTGGCCGACTCACCGCGCACGACAGCGACGACGGTGAGTCCGACGATGCCACGATCGGCCGGGTCGCCGAGCGGCTGGCCGGCGATGTGATCCTCGTAGTCGACGCGGAACCAGTCGATGGAGAGACCGGGGATCGCATCGAGCGCGGTCAGCGACTCGGTGATCTGCGTTCCGCCGAGGAGCTCAGCGAGGGTGTGGGCCTCGTCTTCGCTCAGCCGGAGCGATACCTTGCTGGCATCCGATCCGTCCTCGTCGTCGGCGAACGTGATCAGGTCGCTGTGGCCGGAGCGGTGGGCGATGACACCCACCTTTCCGCCGTCGTCGGTCACGAAGGTGTGCAGGACGCCGACTCCTGGGAGCTTGACCCGCCGAACATCGACCATCGCCGGACTCCTCAAACTTGGGGGCAGTTATTCCCAGTCTAACGGAGCCCGATTTGCCCTCCCGCCCGCTGCCCGGGCGGGAGGTACCGGTTATTTCGCTGCCACGATGTCCGGCGCTTCGAGGCGGATCCGGTCGGCCGATTCGTCGTCAGGCTGTTCCTGCGACGCGCGCTCCGCGGCGACACGCTTGAGGTAGGTCGCCACCTCGCGTTCGGTGCGTTCATCGTCCCAGCCGAGGACCCCCGCCATGAGCCGGGCGGCGACCGGGGCGGCGGACACGCCGCGGTCCCAGGCCTCGATCGAGATCCGGGTGCGCCGGGCGAGGACGTCCTCGAGGTGGAGGGCTCCTTCGTGCGAGGCGGCATAGACGATCTCAGCGCCGATGTAGTCGTCGGCACCGGGGAGAGCCTCGTTCAACTCCGGGCGTGCGCGCATCAGGTCGAGGAGTTCGTCGGTGAGGACCCCGTACCGGTTGAGCAGGTGCTCGATCCTGACCTTGTGCACACCGAAGGCGCGGGCGATCTTGCCGCGTTTGTTCCAGGCGGCCTGGTAGCCCTCCGCACCGAGCAGCGCGATGTTCTCGGTGATCGACTGGGGCACCTTGCCGTCGAGGGCGTCCGCGGCCGCGTCGATCGCATCCTTCGCCATCACCCGGTAGGTGGTCCACTTGCCGCCGGCGATGACGACGAGACCGGGCACGGAGTGGGCAACGAGGTGCTCACGGGAGAGCTTCGAGGTCTGGTCGGATTCACCGGCGAGCAGCGGCCGGAGCCCGGCGTAGACACCCTCGACGTCGTCGCGGGTGAGCGGCACGGCGAGCACCTTGTTGACGTGTTCGAGCAGGTAGTCGATGTCCGCGGCGGTCGCAGCCGGATGCGCCTTGTCAAGGTTCCAGTCCGTATCGGTGGTGCCGATGATCCAGTGCCGGCCCCACGGGATGACGAAGAGCACGCTCTTCTCGGTGCGCAGGAGGAGACCCATCGTCGACTGGAACCGGTCGCGCGGCACCAGCAGGTGGATGCCCTTCGACGCGCGCACCTTGAACTGGCCGCGTTCGCCGACCATCGCCTGGGTGTCGTCGGTCCACACACCCGTCGCGTTGACGACCTGCCGCGCGCGGACCTCGAAGCGTTCTCCGGTTTCCAGGTCGTGCGCCTTGACGCCGACGACCCGCTGGCCGACCTTGAGGAATCCCTCCACCCGGACCCGGCTGGCCGCGTGGGCGCCGTAGAACGAGGCGGTCCTCACGAGGGATGCGACGTAACGGGCGTCATCGACCTGGGCGTCGTAGTAGGTGAGCCCGCCGACGAAGGCGTTGTTGCGCAGCGACGGGATCGACTTCTGCACCTGACGCTTCGAGAGGTGCCGATGGTGCGGAACACCGGGCGGGCGGCCACCGGTGTAACTGAACAGGTCGTAGAGCAGCATGCCGGCACCGATGTAGACGCGTTCGAAGACGGGGCGGTTCAGCGGGTAGAGGAACTTCACCGGCTTCACCAGGTGCGGCGCGATCCGCTGCAGCAGCAGTCCCCGTTCGATGAGTGCTTCGCGCACCAGCCGGAAGTCCAGCTGCTCGAGGTAGCGGATGCCGCCGTGCACCAGTTTCGAAGACCGGCTCGACGTGCCGCTGGCCCAGTCCCGCGCCTCGAGGATGCCGGTCGACAGGCCGCGGGTGACGGAGTCCAGCGCACTCCCGGCGCCGACGATACCGCCGCCGACGACGAGGACGTCGAGTTCCTTCGTCTTGAGAGCCTCGATCGCGTCGCGGCGTTCCTCCAGACCGAGCTTGGTTGAACGCGAAACAGTGTTGCGATTGGCCATTCTTGCCTCCACCGGGATCGAACCTGCCGCGATTCCCGGGCTGCCGCTCGAGGTGGCCCCGACAGGCTACGCCACCACATGTTCTTCGACGCTAACGCACCGGCTCTCGGCTCACAACTGCCTTGCGCCAACCCTCAGCGCTCTGACATTCGCGCGCGAACCGCGACGGACGACCGCGATCAGTGGGAACGGTACGGGGCGAGAACGACCTCGACCCGCTGGAACTCCTTGATGTCCGAGTAGCCCGTGGTGGCCATCGACCGGCGCAGTGCGCCGACGAGGTTCGCCTTGCCGTCGGCGACCGTCGCGGGGCCGTAGAGAACTTCTTCGAGCGTGCCGATCTGGCCCACCTCGACCCGGCGGCCGCGCGGCAGCTCCGAGTGGTACGCCTCGGTTCCCCAGTGGTAGCCGCCGCCGGGGGCATCCGTTGCCCGTGCCAGCGTGGTGCCGAGCATGACGGCATCGGCGCCGCAGGCGATGGCCTTGACGATGTCGCCGGCCGTTCCGAGGCCGCCGTCGGCGATGACGTGCACGTACCGCCCACCCGACTCGTCCATGTAGTCACGACGAGCGCCGGCGATGTCGGCGACCGCGGTGGCCATCGGTGCGTGGATGCCGAGGGTGGCACGGGTGGTCGACGCGGCTCCCCCGCCGAAACCGACGAGGACGCCGGCCGCTCCGGTGCGCATCAGGTGCAGGGCGGCGGTGTAGGTCGCAGCTCCCCCGACGATGACGGGAACGTCGAGTTCGTAGATGAACTTCTTGAGGTTGAGCGGTTCCTGGTTCTTCGACACGTGCTCGGCCGAGACGGTGGTGCCGCGGATGACGAACAGGTCGACACCGGCGGCGACGACGGTCTCGTAGAGCTCCTGGGTGCGCTGGGGCGAGAGCGCACCGGCGACGGTGACGCCGGCCGCCCGGATCTCCGCCAGGCGTGCCGTGACGAGTTCCGGCTTGATCGGCTCGGAGTAGATCTCCTGCATCCGCGGCGTCGCCTGGTCGTCTGACAGGCTGCGGATCTCGGCGAGCAGCGGTTCCGGGTCCTCGTACCGGGTCCACAGGCCCTCGAGGTCGAGAACGCCGAGGGCACCGTGCTTGCCCAACGCGATCGCCGTCGCCGGGGAGACGACCGAGTCCATGGGAGCAGCGAGGAATGGGATGTCGAACTGGTAGGCGTCAATACCCCAGCTGACGGAGACGTCTTCGGGGTCGCGGGTTCGACGCGACGGCACGATGGCGATGTCGTCGAAGGCGTACGCGCGGCGTGCGCGCTTGGACGCACCGATCTCAGTTTCCATACTCACTCCCCCAGCCTACCGTTCTCGGTCATGGGCTCCGGGCTGGCCGCAGCGCGCACCGAGCGCGGGTGTTCTTGCCGTGGGGGGGGGGGGGCGCCCCCCCCCCCCCCCCCGGGGCCCCCCCCCCCCCCCCCCCGGGGGGGGGGGGGGGGGGGGGGGGGGGGGGGGGGCGGCGGGGGGCCGGGGGGGGGGGGGGGGGGGGGGGGCGCGCCCCCCCCCCCCCCCCCCCACGGCAAGGTGACCCGCGCAACCGCTGCGGGACGGGTATGGGAACGCGAAGGCAAAACGCCCGGCCGGAGCAGAGGCTCGGGCCGGGCGTTCGAGAGCAGTGCCCTAGCGGCGGTAGTTCGGCGCCTCGACGACGATCTGCACGTCGTGCGGGTGCGACTCCTTGAGCCCGGCCGGGGTGATCCGGACGAACTTGCCCTTGTCCTTGAGCTCGTCGATCGTGCGCGCACCGACATAGAACATCGACTGGCGCAGGCCGCCGATCAGCTGGTACGCGACGGCCGAGAGCGGTCCGCGGTACGGAACCTGGCCTTCGATGCCTTCAGGGATGAGCTTGTCGTCGCTGGGCACGTCGTTCTGGAAGTAACGGTCCTTCGAGTACGAGGTCTTCTCGCCCCGGGTCTGCAGGGCGCCGAGCGACCCCATACCCCGGTAGGTCTTGAACTGCTTGCCGTTGACGAAGACGAGCTCCCCCGGGCTCTCGTCGCAACCGGCGAGGAGCGACCCGAGCATGACGGTGTCGGCACCGGCGACGAGCGCCTTGGCGATGTCCCCTGAGTACTGGAGCCCGCCGTCCGCGATGACCGGAACGCCGTATTCGCGGGCGGCGAGGGATGCCTCGTACACGGCCGTGATCTGGGGCACGCCGACGCCGGCGACGACACGGGTGGTGCAGATCGAACCGGGTCCAACACCCACCTTCACGGCATCGGCACCCGCGTCGGCGATCGCCTTGGCGCCCGAACGGGTCGCGACGTTGCCGCCGATCACGTCGACGCCGGCGAACGCCTTGTCGCCCTTGAGCTTCCGAATGATGTCAAGCACACCGGCGGAGTCGCCGTTCGCGGTGTCGACCACGAGCACGTCGACCCCGGCGTCGACGAGCGCTCCGGCCCGCTGCCAGGCGTCCCCGAAGAAGCCGATCGCCGCACCGACGCGGAGCCGGCCTTCATCGTCCTTCGTGGCGTTCGGGTATTTCTCGCTCTTGTCGAAGTCCTTGACCGTGATGAGGCCCTTGAGCTTGCCCGCGGCGTCGATGAGGGGCAGCTTCTCGATGCGGTGCTCGGCGAGGATCGCGATCGCGTTCTCGGGGTCGATGCCGACCGGGGCGGTGATGAGGGGCATCCGGCTCATGACATCACGGACCGGCGTCGTCGCCTTCTCGAACGGGGCGACGAAGCGCATGTCACGGTTTGTGATGATGCCGACGAGAACACCCTCACCGTCGATGACGGGCAGGCCCGAGACACGGAACTGGCCGCACAGGGCGTCGACTTCCGCCACCGTGGCATCCGCCGTGGTGGTCACGGGGTTGGTGATCATGCCGGACTCGCTGCGCTTGACCAGGTCGACCTGCTCCGCCTGGTCGCCGATCGACAGGTTGCGGTGCAGGATGCCGATTCCGCCCTGGCGCGCCATGGCGATGGCCATGCGCGACTCGGTGACGGTGTCCATGGCGCTGGACAGGAGAGGTGTCGCGACCGTGATGCGCTTGGTGAGGCGCGAGAACGTCTCCGCTTCGCTCGGGATGACGTCGGTGTGCCCGGGCAACAGGAGAACGTCGTCGTAGGTCAGTCCGATAAAGCCGAACGGGTCTGAGGTTTCCATTGCTTCCCTTCACGGTGGCGTTACCGGCGTCAGCAGGGCGTGACGGATGCCAGAAACACTGCGCATGGGGACCGGTAGTTAATGCTAACCGCAGAAAGGTAACGATTATGCCCTGAAGGTGGGCACTTTGAGCTGAGGAATACCCATGTTCGAAACATGTAGGTCATAATCGGGTCGTATCGTCAAACAGAGCCGTTAGGCGAAATTAACTCAGGTGCCCTCGCGGCCCCTGCTGAAGGGACCTGGCGGTCCCGCACTGGAGGTGCAGTGAGTTCCCCTCATTCAGTCCAAGCCCCGCGCCGCGCGCAAATGGTCCTGCTCTTCTTCGCGCTGCTTTTCGGCGCGCTGATTGCGCAGACCGCGTCAGCGGCACCCGCTCAGGCTGATGAGGTCGGCGCCGAATACGACTACTACTTCGCCGGGAACGTCAAGTTCGAGAGCAAGCCGCTCGAAGACGTCAACATCACGGTCGAAGGAAACGGCTACGAAGCCAACGTCGACACCGACGCCGAAGGAAAGTGGAAGATCGGCGTGCCCGAGAAGGGCACGTACACGGTGACCCTCGACGAGGAAACCCTCCCCGAGGGCGTCATCGTCGCCGAGGGCTCCGCGTCGGTCGAGTCGGAGATCGCGCTGACCAACTCGAAGATCGTGAACTATTTCATCGGCGAGGGCGTGCGGGTGACGACCAGCTTCTTCGACCAGTTCATCGAGCGCACGGTCAACGGCCTGAACTTCGGCCTCCTGCTCGCCCTGGCCGCCGTCGGCGCGTCGCTCGTCTTCGGAACGACCGGGCTCTCCAACTTCGCCCACGGTGAAATGGTCACCTTCGGTGCTGTGATGGCGCTGATGTTCACGAACCTCCAGGTTCCCCTCTGGGCGGCGTTGCCTGCCGCAGTGGTGATGAGCGGGGTGTTCGGCTATCTGCTCGACTCGGGACTGTGGAGACCCTTGCGCCGCAAGGGAATCGGAATCGTCCAGGTGATGATCGTCTCCATCGGCCTCTCCCTTCTCATCCGTTACGTCTTCCTCTACTTCATCGGTGGAGGCACCTACCAGCTGCCAGGCGCGGGAGAGGCAGGAATCAAGCTGTTCGGCTCGGTCACCCTCTCCATCACCGACATGATCAGCATGGCGACCTCGATGATCGTCCTCCTCGCGGTCGCGTGGTGGCTCGTCCGCACCCGCACAGGCAAGGCGACCCGCGCCATTTCGGACAACCCGTCGCTGGCCGCCGCGAGCGGCATCGACGTCGACAAAGTGGTCCGCATCGTCTGGATCCTGGCCGGTGCCCTCGCCGGTCTCGCCGGTATCCTCTGGGCGTATTTCCGCCCGGGCATCAAGTGGGACATGGGAACCCAGATCCTGCTGCTCGTCTTCGGTGCCATCGTGCTCGGTGGGCTGGGAACGGCGTTCGGAGCGCTTCTCGGCTCGATCATCGTCGGTCTGCTCGTGGAGCTGTCCACCCTGTGGATTCCGTCTGACATCAAGTACGTGGGAGCCCTCGTTGTGCTGATCGGTGTGCTGCTCGTGAAACCACAAGGCCTGCTGGGCCGCAAAGAGAGAATCGGTTAGGAGGACGCCATGGACTGGGAAGCAATTCTGTCAAACACCGCCTCCTGGCTGATCAGCCCGGAGACAATCGCCTACGCGCTGGCCGCCCTCGGACTCGCCGTCCACTTCGGTTACGGTGGACTGCTGAACTTCGGTATGGCCGGCTTCATGGCGCTCGGCGCCTACGGCTACGCCATCTCGATCCTCACCTTCGGTCTACCGTGGTGGGCCGGAATTATCGTCGGCTGTCTGGCATCCGTCGTCTTCGCGTTCATCCTCGGTATCCCCACGCTGAGGCTTCGAGCGGACTACCTCGCAATCGTCACCATCGCCGCGGCTGAAATCGTGCGCCTGTTGTTCACGACGCAGCTCTTCGATGACGTGACCAACTCCGCTGACGGCCTCGGCAATTACCACGAGGGTTTCCGCGCGGCGAACCCGATCCCAGCGGGCGTTTACGGCTTCGGCCCGTGGACGTATAACGCGAACGGCTGGTGGGTGCGGATCTTCGGCATCGCCCTGCTCATCGTTGCCGCGCTCCTGGTCTGGCTGCTCATGCGCAGCCCGTGGGGCCGGGTCCTCAAGGGAATCCGTGAAGACGAGGATGCCGTTCGCGCCCTCGGCAAGAACGTCTTCGCCTACAAGATGCAGGCGCTCATCGTCGGTGGTGTCTTCGGCGCCCTCGGTGGCGTGGTCTTCGCACTGCCGTCCGCTGTGGTGCCGAGCGTGTACGTGACGAGCCTGACCTTCTTCATCTGGACGATCCTCCTCCTCGGTGGAGCGGCCACGGTCTTCGGGCCGATCCTCGGCGCGGTCATCTTCTGGGTGATCATGGGATTCCTGTCGAACGTGCTGCCCGCGATGGCATCCAGCGGGTTGCTGCCGTTCATGTCGACGACGCAGGCCGCCACACTTCGCTTCATCCTCGTAGGACTGGCCCTGATGCTGATCGTCATCTTCAGACCCCAGGGAATCCTCGGCAACAAGAAGGAGCTGACCTTTGTCAAGCAATAGCTCTTCGCAGTCCCCCGTCAAGACCACCGGCTTGCACATCGGCGACGCCGTTCCCGGGGTGGCCAAGGTCGACCCGATCGTCATCGCCGACAACGTGACGCGGACGTTCGGCGGCCTGAAAGCCGTCGACGTCGAACACGTCGAGATCCCACGCGGGGCCATCACCGCCCTGATCGGCCCCAACGGTGCTGGGAAGACGACGCTCTTCAACCTGCTCACCGGGTTCGACAAGCCCGACACCGGGAGCTGGACGTTCGACGGCCGACGCCTCAACGGGGTGCCGGCGTTCAAGGTGGCGCGGATGGGGCAGGTCCGGACCTTCCAGCTGACGAAGGCGCTCGGCCTGCTCACCGTCCTCGAGAACATGAAGCTCGGTGCCCAGCAACAGACCGGCGAGAACATGTTCTCGAGCCTGATCAAACCGCTCTGGCGCAAGCAGGAGGGCGAGATCGAGGAACGCGCGATGGAGATCCTCGCGCGGTTCAAGCTCGACACCAAGAAGGACGACTTCGCCGCGAGTCTCTCCGGCGGCCAGCGCAAACTGCTCGAGATGGCGCGGGCCCTGATGAGCTCACCGAAACTCGTCATGCTCGACGAGCCGATGGCCGGCGTGAACCCGGCCCTCACCCAGTCGCTGCTCGATCACATCCTCAACCTCAAGAAGGAGGGCATGAGCGTGCTGTTCGTCGAGCACGACATGCAGATGGTTCGGCACATCGCCGACTGGGTCATCGTGATGGCTGAGGGCCGCATCGTCGCCGAGGGTGACCCCGAGAGCGTCATGCAGGACGCCGCCGTGATCGACGCCTACCTCGGGAGTCACCAGGACGTCGACCTCGGCGTCGTGACCGGCCGGATCTCCGGAGTGAAGACCGCCGAGGTCGAGGATCTCCTTGCCGAGATCGACGCCGAGGTGGGACTGACGGACTCGTCGGCGTACGTCGCGAACCCGAAGACCGAGGACAGCGCGCCCACCGACACCGCGAAAGACGAGGACACCAAGTGACCGCCGCCACACTCGCCCCCGAGACCGTCGTCGAGGTCAAGAACCTGACCGCCGGCTACCTCCCCGGCGTCAACATCCTCAACGAGACGAACCTCGTCGCCACCAAAGGCGAACTGATCGGCATCATCGGCCCCAACGGGGCCGGGAAGTCGACACTGCTCAAGGCGATCTTCGGGCAGGTCAAGATCCGCGGAGGCGAGATCCGCCTCAACGGTGAAGACATCACCGGATTGAAGGCCGACAAGCTCGTTGCGCGCGGCGTCGGGTTCGTCCCGCAGACGAACAACGTCTTCCCGAGCCTGACGATCGAGGAGAACTTGCAAATGGGCCTCTTCCAGAATCCGAAGATTTACGCGGAGAGACTCGACTTCGTCACCGGGATCTTCGCCGAACTCGGCAAACGACTTAAGCAGCGAGCCGGCTCGTTGTCGGGTGGGGAACGCCAGATGGTCGCCATGTCGCGTGCGCTCATGATGGACCCCCACGTCCTCCTGCTCGACGAGCCGAGCGCCGGGCTCTCCCCCGTCCGGCAGGACGACGCTTTCATCCGCGTCTCCGACATCAACAAGGCGGGCGTGACCACGATCATGGTCGAGCAGAACGCACGACGCTGCCTGCAGATCTGTGACCGCGGATACGTCCTCGACCAGGGCAAGGATGCGTACACCGGCACCGGGCGGGAACTGCTCACCGACAAGAAGGTCATCGGCCTCTACCTCGGGACCCTCGGCGAAGACGAGAAGTAGAGCCGAAGAAAGAGAACGCACACAAAGCCCCGCAGACGGTGTCTGCGGGGCTTTGCTGTCGCCCGGGGTCACAGGCCTGCCGCAGGCGGCTCGTGCCGCCAGGCAGCCCTGCAGCGAGACAAAACGGTGGCCGCGGGTTTCCCCGCGGCCACCGCCTCAGCGTTCGTGCGTCTTAGTTGGTGCGCTCGATGCTGTTGTCTTCCTTGTACTCGTAGATGCCGATGGTCGCCTCGGTCGGGTCACCGTTCTCGTCGAAGGTGATCGGTCCGGAGTAACCGTCGTAGTCGGCGGCCTCTCCGTCGTTGATCAGTGCGGCACACTCTTCGAATGTGGTGCACTTCTCACCCGGCTCGTCGCCGCCGCCAGAGACATTCTGGAGTTCGGCCGCGATGTCGGCGCCTTCGACGGAACCCGCCTGGAGAGCGGCCAGTGCCAGCAGCACGACGGCGTCGTACGACTCAGCGGCGTAGCTGTAGTCCTTCAGCTCTTCCTGGCCCTCGTCCTCCTGCCAGTAGGCCTGCAGGCGGTCGGTGAAGTCACCGAGGCCGGCGGTGTCGAGGCCCGGGATGGTGCCCTTCGCTCCGGTCAGGATGCCTGCGGGCAGATCGGCGGAGTAGTCGGCGGTGTTACCGTCGGCCAGGTACAGCTTCGTCGGGTCGTATGCCAGGGCGGGAACGATCGTCTTGGTCTCCTCGAACGCGATCAGGGCGATCGCGTCGGGGTTCGCCGCCTTTAGCGAGCTGACCTGGGCGTCGAACGACGTGTCACCGGCGTTGTATGAGACTTCCTCGACGACTTCGCCTCCTGCTGCCTCGAAGTTCTCCTTGACGAAGCCGGCGAGGCCGGTTCCGTAGGCGTCGTTCAGGTAGAGGATGCCGAGGGTTTCGTTGCCGTCTTCGGCGATCAGGTTGCCGAGGACCTCGCCCTGGAGCACGTCGCTGGGTGCTGTCCGCCAGAACAGCCCGTTGTCGTCCCACGTGGTGAAGTCGGCCGAGGTGTTCGCCGGCGAGAACTGGATGACCCCAGCGCCGGTGACCTCGTCGATGACGAGCTTGGTCACGCCGCTGGATGCAGCGCCGACGATGGCTGAGACGTCTTCTCCGAGGAGGTTGGGGACGGTCGTCGCGAATGCCTTGTTGTCGGGGTCGCCCGAGTCACCGTACGTGACGTCGAGCTGGATGCCGAGGTCTGCGTCGTTGATTTCCTTGGCTGCGAGGCCGACACCCGCTTCTTCGGGTGGGCCCAGGAAGGCCAGCTGTCCGGTCTGCGGCAGAAGCGTTCCGATCTTGAGGGAAAGGTCGCCTGCCGGCTGATCGTCGTTCGCCTCGCCGCCTCCGCCTGAGGCTGAACATCCCGAGAGGACCAGCGCGCTGGCTCCGAGTAATGCAAGCCCACTGAGGGTGGCTGTGCGGGTGCGTGAGCGGGAGGCCGTGGCCCGGGTGAAGACGCCCATGTTGCTCCTTGCTGTCGTGTCCGATTGACAGAGCTGTGTGCTGTCGTTGTGCCAACCTATTCGAGCAATCGTCAGGGGACAATACAAAGTGATTACATCCGTGTAACGACGGCCACAATCGTTACCTTTCGTGATCAATTCCTGCGGTCAGCGGGACATTTTCACATTTTTGTTGCGCTGGACGGCTGTTCGCCGCGCGGCTGCCGCCGTGTCCGCGGTGAGGATGACGAGTGCGAGCCAGACCAGGCTGAACCCCACCCAGCGTTCGACCGGCATCTCTTCGTGCAGGACGAGAACCCCGACCAGGAACTGGATCACCGGCGCGAGGAACTGGATGAACCCCATCCACACCAGGGGCAGGCGCCGCGACGCGGCCGCGAAGAAGAGAAGCGGCACCGCGGTGATCACGCCGGTCCCGGCGAGGAGAATGGTGTGCAGTGGACTGACCGTGCCGATGGTCAGCCCGGTGGTCGCCCCGACGATGAGAAGCTGGACGACGGCGACCGGCAGCAGCCAGGTCGTTTCGAGCGTGAGTCCGGCGACGGCATCCACCCGGGGTCCGACCCGTTTCTTGATGTACCCGTAGAACCCGAAACTGAAGGCGAGGGTGAGCGCGATCCATGGCACCCCGCTTCCGCCGACAGCGAGCACGAGGACGGCGAGAATGCTGATCCCGACCGAGATCCACTGGATCACCCGCAACCGTTCATGGAGGAAGAAGACGCCGAGGAACACCGTGACGATGGGGTTGATGAAGTAGCCGAGCGCCGTCTCGACTACTTGCCCGCTGAAGACGCCGAACACATAGGTCTCCCAGTTCACGAAGATCAGTGCCCCGGCGAGCGCCATCGTCAGACTGATCCGCGGAGTGACCAGCAGTGCGGCGAATGGCCTCCAGGCCCGGGTCAGGGTGAGGAGCAGGGCACAGAAGACGAGGGAGAAGATCACCCGCGCGGCGACGAGTTCGAAGGATCCCGTCGGTGCGAGCAGGAGGAAGTACAGCGGGAGGATGCCCCAGAGAACGTATGCCGCCACAGCCGAAAGGATGCCGGAGCGGCTCAGTCGATCGGTCGACTCAGGAGAAGCGGCGGAGGGTGGGCCGGTCGCGACGCCCCTGTGTCGGGGTTCGGGCGCTGTTGGCATCCCTCGATGCTACTCGCGGAGGGCCCGGTCGTCGGTCGGGGCGGTCGTTAACAGACGAAATCCCGGATGGCTGGAGCCATCCGGGATTCGTTTAGAGAGCGGTGCGGTACTAGCGAACCACCACGGCGAGCACGTCGCGGGCCGAGAGGACCAGGTAGTCCTGGCCGTCGAACTTCACTTCGGTTCCGCCGTACTTGGAGTAGATGACCTTGTCGCCGACGGCAACGTCGAGCGGGACGCGGTTGCCGTTGTCGTCGATGCGGCCGGGGCCTACTGCTTCGACGATGCCCTCCTGGGGCTTCTCCTTGGCGGTGTCAGGGATGACAAGACCGGAAGCAGTTGTCTGCTCGGCATCGACCTGCTTGATGACGATGCGATCTTCGAGCGGCTTGATGGAGACCGACACGGTTGACCTCTTTCTGAAACTAAGACTATGAGTTAGCACCCTCACATCGAGAGTGCTAACGCCAGTCTAGGGATCCGCTGGCACTCTCGCAACGTGAGTGCCAACCGGGGGCGTAAGTTCACCGGATCCGCTTGGTAGGTTTGCGGGATGGAAAGAGCCGAGCTTGTCGAGTTGCTGACGCCGGAAGGCCTGACATTGCTCGACGAGGTGGCGAAGGCGGATGCCGCCGGCGACGTCGTTTCCGCGGTGTCGCGGTTGCGGGCAGCCGGCCACTCCCCCTCCCTCGTGGCCACCGTGCTCACCCAGGCCCGGTTGCGCCTTAAGGCGAAGGCGAAGTTCGGAGAGTTCGCGGCACGGATGCTCTTCACGGAGGCGGGGCTGGAGCAAGCCACGCGCCTCCGGGTCGCTTCGCTGCACGCCGGCCGGTTCGAGGCCGCTGGGTTGTCGCGGGTCGCGGACCTCGGCTGCGGAATCGGCGGGGATGCCATCGCTTTCGCCGGCCTCGATCTGGAGGTGACCGCCGTCGACGTCGATGAGGTGACCGCGACGGTGGCCAGCTACAACCTCGCCCCGTTCGCATCCGCCCGGGTCGAGCACGCGTCGGCCGAAGACGTCGACCTCGACCGCTTCGACGCGCTCTACTTCGATCCGGCACGGCGCACCGCCGGTCATTCGAACACCGCACGCCTCACCCAGCCGTCCGATTACACCCCGTCCCTGGACTTCGTGTTCACGGCCGCCGCCGACCGGCCGACCGGAGTGAAGCTGGGCCCCGGGTTCGACCGGGCCCTGATCCCGAACGACGCGGAGGCCCAATGGGTCAGCGTCGACGGCCAGGTGGTGGAACTCGGGCTGTGGTTCGGGAGTCTCGCACGCGACGGCATCCGCCGTTCTGCCCTTGTCCTCGACTCAGACGGCAGCCACGAACTGCACGCGGGGGCTGACAGTGAGGATGTCGACGTCGCGCCCCTGGGCGAGTATCTCTGGGAGCCCGACGGCGCCGTCATCCGGGCCCGCCTGATCGGCGACGTCGCACGCTCGCTGGGCGCCGGGATGCTGAGCGACGGGATCGCCTACCTGACCGGGGACAGCGCCGGGACGAGCCCGTTCGCGAGCGGGTTCCGGGTTCTCGAGCGTTTTCCACTCGATGAGCGCACCCTCAAGCGCGAGCTGAAGACGCGCGGGATCGGCACGCTCGAGGTGAAGAAGCGGGGCGCCGACATCGATCCTGCCGCGTTCCGCACGCGGATGAACCTCAAAGGCCCGAACAGCGCCACACTGATCCTCACCCGCGTGGCCGGGAGGCATGCCGCGCTTCTCTGCGAACGCCTGTAGCCGTCGCATCCGTCGCTTGGCACGGTGTGGGGGCCGCTCGCAACCCCCTCGACAGTGGATCGGACGGCATGGTGTCCTGAGGTATCCACCGAGAAGAGAGAAGGATGCCCCATGGCAACTGTCAAATCGGATATCGACGTTTCCGTCCCCATTTCCACCGTGTACAACCAGTGGACCCAATTCGAATCGTTCCCGCAGTTCCTCAGCGGAGTGGACGAGGTCGTGCAGAAGACGGACACCTCGACGCACTGGAAGGTCTCGATCGCCGGCGTCACCCGTGAGTTCGATGCGGAGATCACCGAGCAGCACCCTGATGAGCGGATCGCTTGGAAGAGCACCAGCGGCGAGGACCACGCCGGAGTCGTCACCTTCCACCGCCTCAGCGACGCCGAGACCCGCATCTCGCTGCAGCTCGACTGGACGCCGCAGGGCCTCGTCGAGAAGGCTGGCGCCCTGCTCCAGGTCGACGACATCCAGATCGGCCACGACCTGAAGAAGTTCAAGGAACTCATCGAGTCGAACGGTTTCGAGACCGGCGCCTGGCGCGGTTCGGTCGACCGGGAAGCCGACGCCACCGGGCGCTAGGGCACCCGCAACGCCTCAGACCGGGTCGACCGCTTTCGCGGGAGAATCCCATCCGGTCTGGGGCGTTGCGCATGTCCCCCGGAAGACGTACTGCGACGGGAGCTTGCGTTCGTGGCTCGACCAGTCGATGGCCGGACGCCGCTGCTCCTGGGGCAGGTAGCCGAGGCGGTAGACGGCCATGAGCTCCAGGTCGTCGGGTACCTGCAGGAGGGACTCGATCTTCGCCCAGTTGCCCGGGACCTCCATCGGGAACGACACGAACTGGATGCCCATTCCCAGCTCGACGGTGGCCAGCCACACGTTCTCCATCGCCGCACCCATGCTGAACACCGAGTAGAACGACGACAGCTCCCCCGGCCGGTACTCCGACCGGTCCAGCATGACCCCGAGGAGCATCGGCGAACCCGCGACGAGCTTGCGGTTCTCCTCGCCGAGCTTCTGGGGCACGCGCATCGTGTTCATCAGTTTCTGGCCGCGAGCCGTGAAGACCTGGCTCGTGAACGGCCGAAGCGCCGCCGGGAGCTTGTCGAACAGCATCCCGTCCCGCCTCGTCGCCATCTCTTCGGCGCTGAACCGGAAGTAGGGCTTGTACCGTTCGAAGAACGTGCCGTTCGACATCGCCTCGGTCATGCTGTCGCCGCTGATCGTCGCGATCTGTTCGATCGTCGGGCGGTCCTCGACGATCACGAACCGCCAGGGCTGGCTGTTGAGTTGCGACGGCGCTCGGCCGGCAAGCTCCATCAGGAGTCGCTGGTGATCCTCGCTGACCGGGTCAGGCAGGAACGGCCCGTTCGTTGTCTTCCTCCGGCGTACGACGTCGAGAAACTCCATGCTGTTACCTCCAGGCCTTGTAGAGGCTCGCCACGAAGAACGGCGCTGCGGCGAGCGCCGTGACGATGTGCCTGCGTGAGTGCGAACTGATCGCGGGGATGAGAACGAGAGGAACCGCGGCCGGCAGAAGCAGGAGGCCCGCACGGTTGCGGCTCCACAGCAGCGAACTCGCTGCGACGCCGGCGAGACTGGCCGTCGAAATGTACAGGGCGTGGTGCACCCAGTGCGCACGACCGGTCCTCAGGGCGCCGGTGGCCACCGCCACACCGAGGGCGCAGTTGGCCAGGTAGCTGGTCGTCGCTGCGGTGAAGAGCACGGCGGGGTTCACGGGAGGATCCTTTCGCTATGACGCCGTCAGCGCCAGCCAGGTGAGGATGCTGTAGGTCAGCCAGCCGAGCGACAGCAACAACCCGACGACGCCGGTGACGATCGCACCGAGTGCGATGCCGCGTGCGTGCGGCTCCCTGGACCGGGCGAGGAAACCGAGGATAACGGCGGCGACGGACAACAACAGGGTCCAACCGAAGAAGATGCCACCGATCACCCCGAGAACGCCGAGGACGAGGCCCGTGGTGGCGCGCCGTGAGGCCGGCCCCTTCGGTTTCGCCGGCTGCGCGGGCAGCGGTGCCCCGTATGGCTGGACCGGGGCGCCCGGCGGGTAGGCGGGCGAGTCGTAGCCGGGCTGGAGGTACTGCTGCGCTGGGGGTGCCTGCTGTCCGTACTGTTGCGGAGCCTGACCATACTGGGGCGCCGGCGCCTGCTGTCCGTGCGGCGGCTGCCCGTACGGCGGCTGCCCGGAACCCGGCAGGGTGGGCGCTGATACGCCATAACCTGTCGGAGCGGGAAGAACCGGTGCGCCGAACCCGGGGGCGCTGGGGGGTGCGAACCCGTACGGCTGCTCCGGCGAAGCGTACGAGGGGCCGCTCGGCGTCGGGGCGTGCCGGGCCGGAGTGACGGGCTGCCCGAAAGGGTTCGGCGGCGGTGCCTGCACTCCCTGGTATGCCGGAGCGGGTGCCGCCGTCTGGGCGCTATCGTCGGACGGTACCTGTGGCGCTCCGCCGGGCGCAACGGGCGGGGCGGGCTGCGGACGTGCCCCCCGCGGGCGCTTGAGCGGTGCCTCTGCCTCAGACCCCGGCTGCTGCTCACCCGGAGGCGTCGCCCGCTCAGGAAGCGGAGGCCGCGCAGGCAGGTTCTCGGGAGGCTGTGGGTCTGACAAAGCTCTTCTCCTGTCGCCGAAGCACGAGGTCGGTGGGTGCCTGGAAGGCGGGCACCGGCATCCAGAATGCCACCATACCGCGATGGGTCGCGCGCGAGCTGGAACGCCACCGGGACCTGAATCGCCACGAACTGCTGTGAACCGCATCGAATGGCCACACTCTGCTGCCCCACCTCGCCGCGAAGAGCGTTGTGCGTCAGCTCGAAGGCGCCAACGTCGTGACCGCACCGCCGGCGTCGAATCGCCACAAACTGCTGTGAACAGCATCGAATGGCCACACTCTGCAGCCCCGCCTCGCCGCGAAGAGCGATGTGCGTCAACTCGAGGGCGCCAACGTCGCGACCGCACCGCCGGCGTCGAATCGCCACAATCTGCTGTGAACCGTATCGAATGGCCACACTCTGCTGCCCGACCTCGCCGCGAAGAGCGATGTGCGTCAACTCGAGGGCATCGATGCCCCGCGAGCGCGTCAACTCGAGGGCGCCGGGGCCCCGCCCGCACCCGGTCGATCGGGCCCAAAGGGTCGCCCACCCGATCGATCGGTCCACAAAGGGCGTTCCCCGGGCGAGGAAGGACCCTCCGGGACCGATCGAATGCATCGACGCGCCGTCGGGCTCAGCGCACCTGGATCTGGGTCACCGGCAGCGTCGAGTCGGCCGGGAAGTCGAGGGTCGACGGCGCGTGCCCGGCCATGATCAGCTGGGCCCCGAGCTCGGCGATCATCGCACCGTTGTCGGTGCACAGCGACAACGGCGGGATGCGAAGGGCGACGCCCGCCGCGGCCGCCCGCTCGATGGCCAGTTCGCGCACCCGGGCGTTGGCGACGACACCGCCGCCGAGGAGGAGCCGCGGCACGTCGTGATCGACGCAGGCTGCGATCGCCTTGGAGAGGAGCACGTCAGCGACCGCCTCGCGGAAGCTGGCCGCGACATCCGCGACTGGAACCTCGATACCGAGGTCCTGCTGCTTCTCGACCCAGCGGGCAACGGCCGTCTTGAGCCCCGAAAAGGAGAAGTTGTAGCGGTGCTTCGCCATGTCCTTGGGCAGGGTGAGTCCGCGCGGAAAACGAATCGCCTTCGGGTCCCCGAGGGCGGCGAGCCTGTCGATCTCCGGGCCGCCGGGATAGGGCAGGCCGAGGAGGCGCGCGACTTTGTCGAAGGCCTCCCCCGCCGCATCGTCGATGGTCTCGCCGAGAAGTTCGACGTCGCTCACCAGGTCGTGGACGAGAAGCAGGGAGGTGTGCCCGCCCGACACGAGCAGGGCGATGGTCGGGTAGTCGAACGGCGTTCCCGACTCGTCGAGGATGTCTGCACCGACGTGACCGACGAGGTGGTTCACCGCGTAGATCGGTTTGTCGAGTGCCACAGCGAGGGCTTTGGCCGCACCGACCCCGACCATGAGCGCGCCAGAGAGCCCGGGGCCGGATGTCACGGCGATCGCGTCGAGGTCGTCGAGGGTGATGCCTGCCTCGGCGACCGCTGCGGTCAGGGCGGGCACGAGCTCCTCGAGGTGAGCCCGCGCGGCCACCTCCGGCACGACGCCGCCGTAGCGGGCGTGTTCCTCCATCGAGGACGCGATGGTGTTGCTCAGCAGGTGCCGCCCGCGCACGATCCCGATGCCGGTCTCATCGCACGACGTTTCGATCCCGAGGACGAGCGGCGCGTCCCGGTTCAGGGTCCGACCGCTCACGAGGCACCGACAGCCGTCGCCGGGCGGGTCAGTTCGAGTTTCATCACGATCGCGTCGACGTCGTCCGGCTGGTAGTAGCCGGGGCGCACGCCGATGCCGACGAAGCCGAGGTCGTCGTAGAGGGCCTGCGCGCCGGTGTTGTCGGCGCGAACCTCGAGGAACACGTCGCGGACTCCCGCGGACCGTGCCTCCCTGAGAAGGGCGTGCATGAGCGCACGGCCGAGACCCATCCTGCGCACGTCGGGGGCGACCGCGATCGTCTGCACGTCCGCTTCGGTCGCTCCCGGGGGGACCATCAGTCCGGCGTAGCCCTGGACGACATCCGGGGCGCCGAGCGCGGTCGCCACGACATAGACCGTGTTGTCCGATTCCAGTTCGGCCCGCATGGTGGGCTCCGACCAGGCGTCGGTGACGAACACGGACCGCTCGATCTCCATGATGTGGTGGAGGTCGGCGACGGATGCCCGGCGCAGCTTCCAGGTCATGCGGTCACCCGCTTGCGTGAAGACAGGGTGACGTCGGGAGACCGGAGGTACAGCGGTTCATCGGCGGCGAAGTCGGCGCCGGCCGCCCAGGTGAGTTCGGCGAGCATGCCGAGCGAGCCGGCCGAGACCGAGACCGCATCGAGCCGGATGCCGCCGGACGGCACCTCCCCGGGCGTCGCCAGCCCGGGGCCGGAGGCGCGCACAGGCAACCCGGCCGCGGTCGCTCCGGCGTAGGTCGACCAGTAGAGTTCGCCGCGCCGCGCGTCGGTGGCGACGAGGAGGTCGCCACTGTTGCCCGCCGAATACCAGGCGAAAGCGACGGCGTCGTGGCTGACGAGGGGCACGATCGGCTTGCCGGCCCCGAACGCGAACGCGCGCGCGGCGGCGATGCCGATCCGGAGGCCGGTGAACGGCCCCGGTCCCATGCCGCAGGCGACGGCCGAGAGGTCGGCCGCACGGACGCCGGCCTCGGCGAGGGTGTCGCGGAGAAGCGCGCCGACGACTTCGGCGTGCCGCATGGTGTCGGTGAGGGCGTTCTCGGCCAGGATTCCGCCGTCGCGGTCCACGACGGCGACCGAAGTGCCGGTGGAGGAGTCGATGGCGAGAAGCACGCGTCCAGCCTACGCGTTCGCGACGCTCGTCAGGCGGGGGTGGCGTGATGCCGGGTGATCCGGATGCGACGGGGCTCGTCTCCGGGATCGGCGTCGTCCCCGGTGTCGGCCGCCCCGGTCGGGCGTTCGATCTCGATGTCCACCCAGCGGGATGCGACGGCGTGGATGAGCCCCCGGCCCCACTCGACGAGGACGACGCTCCCGGCGAAGTCGATGTCGAGGTCGTCGAGCTCGATCGGCTCGCTGAGCCGGTACGCGTCGACGTGCACCAGCGGAGGACCCCCGACAAGGCTCGGGTGGGTCCGCGCGAGCACGAACGTCGGGCTCGTCACCGGGCCGCGCACGCCGAGCCCCTCACCGATGCCCCGGGCCAGCGTGGTCTTGCCTGCGCCGAGGGGTCCGGTGAGCACGAGAAGGTCGCCCGCAGCGAGTGAGCGCCCGAGCCGCACCCCGAACGCGTGCATCTCGCCGGTGGTGCTGACAATGCTTTCCGAGTCCAGCTCGATCATGCGGAGTACCGTCGTGTCACCCGTGCACCGACCCGGGTCACGATGTCGTAGTTGATCGTCCCGGCGGCTGTCGCCCATTCCGACGCGCTCGGCACCCCGGCCTCAGGGTCGCCGAACAGGATGACGTCATCGCCCACGGCGACCTCGGCGTCGCCCACATCGACGACGAACTGGTCCATCGCGACGCGCCCGGCGACGCGAAACCGGTTCCCGGCGATCGAAACCTGGCCGCTGCCAGACGCCTGGCGGGGCACGCCGTCCGCGTACCCCAGCGGGACGAGGGCAAGCGTCGATTCGTCGGTGGTGCGGTAGGTGTAGCTGTAGGAGACACCCCGTCCGGCGGGGACGCGACGGACCGCGGCGATCCTCCCGCGCAGGGTCATCACGGGCCTCAGTCCCAGGTCCGCCGAGCTGCGGTCGTCGAACGGTGACAGACCGTACATGCCGATGCCGATTCTCACGGTGTTGAACCGTGTCTCGGGAAGGTCGATCGCAGCCGCCGTCGCGGCGAGGTGCACGAGGTCGGGGCTCAGCCCGGCGCGGCGTGCCAGGGCGAGCCCGCGCGTGAACACAGCCAGCGCGGCACGGTCGTCGGCGGCTGACGTGTTGGACAGGTGGGAGAAGATGCCGCGCACCCGCAGGACACCGGACAGCTCCAGGTCGCGCGCTCGCTGGAACACGGGCTCCCACTCGGCTTCGGCGATGCCGTTGCGGCTGAGACCGGTGTCGAGTTTTAGGTGGACCTGCGCGACGCCGCTTCCCGCGGCATCCGCGATTTCGTCGAGCTGGGCGGCCGACGACACCCCGAGGTCGATGCCGGCCCTGATGGCGGCGGCAAAGTCCGCTCCGTGCGGATGCAGCCAGCAGAGCAGCGGCGCATCGATCCCGGCGGCACGCAGGGCGAGCGCCTCCGGGATGTCCGCCGTCCCCAGCCAGTCGGCCCCGCCGGCGAGCGCAGCGCGTGCGACCGGGACGGCGCCGTGACCGTAACCGTCCGCCTTGACCACGGCGACGAGATGGGGCGTGCCGATGACCTGACGGAGCGACCGGATGTTCGCGGTCACCGCGTCGAGGTCGATCACTGCCTCGCGAAACCCGGTCATGCGTCGCCTGTTCCTGAAGGGGCCGGCCGGGGATCTGCCCGCTCGGCGATGACGAAGGCGACGGCCGCGCCGGCGTCGTGGCTCATCGAGAGGTGAAGCGACGTGATGCCGCGACCGGCGACGACCGCCGCCGTCTCCCCCGACAGCTCGAAGCGCGGGTCCCCCTGCGCGTCGTTGGTCACCGTGATCTCAAGCCAGTGCACGCCGTCAGAGCTGCCGAGCGCCTTGATGAGTGCTTCCTTGGCGGCGAAACGGCCCGCGAGGGAACGAAGCGGCTTGTCCAGCTCGTTGGCGGCGAACAGGCGATCGCGCAACCGCGGCGTCCTGTCGACGGCGCGTTCGAACCGCGCCAGGTCGACCAGGTCGACGCCGATACCGACGATCACTCTGTTCCCCTCCGGCCTCGACGGCCCTGCTGCTTATTCGACGGTGACGGACTTGGCCAGGTTGCGCGGCTGGTCGACGTCGAGGCCCTTGGCGCTGGCCAGTTCCATGGCGAAGATCTGCATCGGGATGACGGCGAGGAGCGGCTCGAACAGCGGGGCCGCCAGCGGAATCCGGATGACGACATCGGTGAACGGCAGCACCGAGGCGTCGCCCTCTTCGGCAATCGCGATGACCTTGGCTCCGCGGGCGCGGATCTCCTGGATGTTCGACACGACCTTGGAGTGGATCGTCGCGGATGCCCGCGGGCTGGGAACGACGACGAAGACGGGCTGGCCGGGCTCGATCAGGGCGATCGGGCCGTGCTTGAGCTCGCCGGCGGCGAAGCCTTCAGCGTGGATGTAGGCGAGTTCCTTGAGCTTGAGCGCCCCCTCGAGGGCGATCGGGAACCCGACGTGGCGGCCGAGGAACAGCACGGCGCGTGAGTCGCTCATCCAGCGTGCGAGCTGGACGATGACATCCTGTTCGCCGAGGATCGTGCGGATCTTCGCCGGGATGGCCTGAAGTTCGGCCGACTGCTCGGCCAGGACCTCCGACGACTGGCTGCCGCGCACCCGGGCGAGGTGCAGGGCGAACAGGTAGAGGGCGGTGATCTGCGCGACGAACGCCTTGGTCGAGGCGACGGCGACCTCGGGGCCTGCGTGGGTGTAGACGACGGCGTCCGACTCGCGGGGAATCGTCGCGCCCTGCGTGTTGCAGATCGAGAGTGTCTTCGCTCCGGCCTCGCTGGCGTACTTCACGGCCATGAGCGTGTCCATGGTCTCACCGGACTGGCTGATCGAGACGACGAGCGTCTGCGGGGTGATGACGGGTTCGCGGTAGCGGAATTCGTGGCTGAGTTCCACGTCGACCGGGATGCCTGCCCACTTCTCGAGCGCGTACTTGCCGACCTGGCCGGCGTATGCGGCGGTTCCGCAGGCGATGACGACGATCCGGTTGATGTCGGTGAACAGTTCGTCGAGCCCGTTCAGTTCCGGGATGACCACCTGCCCGTCTTCGTCGATGCGGCCGCGCAGGGTGTTGGCGACGGCATCCGGCTCTTCGTCGATCTCCTTGGCCATGAAGCTGGACCAGCCACCCTTCTCGGCGGCTGACGCGTCCCACTGGATCTCGAACGGTTCGACCTCGACGCTGTCGCCGAAGAAGTCGGTGACCTCGACCTTGTCCGGGGTGATCGAGACGATCTGGTCCTGGCCGATGGCGAGGGCGCTCTGGGTGTATTCGACGAAGGCGGCGACGTCGGAGGCGAGGAAGTTCTCGCCCTCGCCGAGGCCGATGACGAGCGGCGAGTTGCGGCGGGCGCCGACGACGAGCCCTGGCTCTTCCTCGTGGACGGCCAGCAGGGTGAACGCACCCTCGAGCTGGGCGACGACGTTCTGGAACGCCTCGCGGAGGTCCTTGGTCTTGCGGTACTCGCGGCCGAGGAGCACGGCGGCGACTTCGGAGTCGGTTTCGCTGATGAAGCTGAAGCCGTCGGCGAGCAGTTCCTTCTTGAGCGGCGCGAAGTTCTCGATGATCCCGTTGTGGATGAGGGCGAGCTTGCCGTCGTCACCGAGGTGCGGGTGAGCGTTCTGGTCGGTCGGGGCGCCATGGGTCGCCCAGCGGGTGTGTCCGATGCCGGTGTGGCTCACCTGCATGGCGCTGTTCTTGACGTCACCGGCGAGGACGGCGAGCTTTCCCGCCCGCTTTCGCGTGCGGATTGCTCCCGTCTCGTCGATCACGGCGACGCCCGCGGAGTCGTACCCGCGGTACTCCAGTCGGCCCAGGCCACTGAGAAGGACATTGATGCTGTCGTTGCTGCCAACGTAACCGACGATTCCACACATGGGCTCAACGATACCGGCAATAGACTGGGAGCCTATGTCGGACCCTTCGCACGGCTCAGCCTCGAACGCCCAGTCGACCCCTTTCGTCGAAATCGACCGTTCGGACTGGGCGAGACTCGCCCCGACCACCGAGTCCCCGCTGACCGACGCTGAGATCTTCCAGCTGAGGGGGCTCGGGGACCGGCTCGACCTCGATGAGGTCGCGGAGGTGTACCTGCCGCTCAGCCGGCTGCTGAGCCTGTACGTCGCCAACGCGAAGCGGCTCCACGAGTCGACGAGCGCGTTCCTCGGCGAGAAGACCGAACGGACCCCGTTCGTCATCGGTGTGGCCGGTTCCGTCGCCGTCGGCAAGTCGACGGTCGCGCGGCTCCTGCGCGAGCTGATGTCGCGCTGGCCCGACACGCCCCGGGTGGAGCTGATCACCACCGACGGCTTCCTGTACCCCAATGCGGAGCTCGAACGCCGCGGCATCATGGCGCGGAAGGGGTTCCCGGAGTCGTACGACCGGCGCGCCCTCCTCCGTTTCGTCAGCGCCGTCAAGAGCGGAGCGCGCGAGGTTCGGGCGCCGTTCTATTCGCACCTCAAGTACGACATCATCCCGGACGCCCAGGTCGTCGTGCGCCGCCCGGACGTGCTCATCGTCGAGGGACTCAACGTGCTGCAGCCGGCGGGGAACGGCAACCGGCTCACCGTCAGCGACCTGTTCGACTTCAGCGTGTACGTCGACGCGCGGGTCTCCGACATCGCCACCTGGTACGAGGAACGGTTCATGGCGCTCCAGCGCGGCGCGTTCACGAACCCGAACTCGTTCTTCAACGTCTACGCCTCGCTCACCGAAGAAGAGGCGCGGGAGAAAGCCCGGTTCTACTGGCGCGAGGTCAACGAACCGAACCTGCTCGAGAACATCAGGCCCACCCGCGCGCGGGCGAAGCTCGTGCTCCGGAAGGCGTCTGACCACACCGTCAGCCAGGTCCTGCTCCGTAAGGTCTGACGCGCACGCGTAAAAGGCCCTGCCGCCCCAGGAGGGACAACAGGGCCTTTTCAGCGGTGTCAGACGGTGAGGCGTTCCCGCACCACATCGGCGAGGGCGTGCGCGAGCCGGTCCGCGGTGGGCTGATCGGCTGCTTCGACCATGACCCGGACGAGCTGTTCGGTTCCGCTGGGGCGCAGGAGAACGCGCCCGGTGTCACCGAGCTCCTTCTCCGCCGACAGCACAGCGGCCGCAAGGATCTCGTCGGTGTGGATGCCGTTGCGATCGACGTCCTTCACGTTGACGAGGATCTGCGGGTACACGTCCATCACCGAAGCGAGCTCCGCGGCGGTCTTGCCGGTGCGCGCCATCTCGCTGACGAGGTGAAGGCCGGTGAGGATGCCGTCACCCGTCGTCGCGAATTCGCTCATGATGACGTGCCCGGACTGTTCCCCGCCGAGGGCGAAGCCGTGCTCGTTCATCTCTTCGAGAACGTACCGGTCGCCGACCTTGGTCTGAACGATGGTGATGCCGTGTTCGTCCATGGCGACGCGGAGGCCCAGGTTGCTCATCACCGTGGCGACGAGGGTGTCGTCGGTGAGGTGGCCGCGCTCTTTCATCGAGACAGCGAGGATCGCCATGATCTGGTCGCCGTTGATCACGTTCCCGTCGGCGTCGACGGCGAGGCAGCGGTCGGCGTCGCCGTCGTGCGCGATGCCGATGTCGGCACCGTGCTCGAGAACCGCCTGTGCGAGCAGGTCCAGGTGGGTCGACCCGACGCCGTCGTTGATGTTCATGCCGTCGGGGTCGTTGCCGATGATCGTGAGGGTCGCACCGGCATCCCGGAAGACCTCAGGGGAGACGCCTGCGGCGGCGCCGTGGGCGCAGTCGAGGACGACGTGGATGCCGTCGAGCCGGTGCGGGAGGCTCGCCAGCAGGTGCACGACGTACCGGTCCTCGGCGTCGGCGAAGCGGCGGATCCGGCCGACGCCTGCGCCGGTCGGCGCGAGGTTCGGTTCGGTGAGGTAGTGCTCGATGCGCGCTTCGACCTCATCGGGGAGCTTGCGGCCGCCGCGGGCGAAGATCTTGATGCCGTTGTCGGGGGCCGGGTTGTGGCTCGCTGAGATCATGACGCCGAAGTCGGCGTCGATGTCGGCGATGAGGAAGGCGGCAGCGGGGGTCGGGATCACACCGGCGTCGAGCACGTCGACGCCGCTGGAGGCGAGGCCGGAGGCCACAGCCGCGGCGAGGAAGTCGCCCGACACACGAGGGTCGCGGGCGAGCACGGCGACGGGGCGTTTCCCGGCCGCACGGCGGGCCTCAGCACTACGGCCCTGCCCAAGCACCACTGCGGTGGCTTGGGCAAGGCCGAGAGCGAGATCTGCCGTCAGGTCAACGTTCGCGAGACCGCGAACGCCGTCAGTACCAAACAGGCGAGCCATAAGGAGCAGTCCAGGACCGAGGCGCGATTAGCGCTTCGAGAACTGGGGTGCCTTACGTGCCTTCTTGAGTCCAGCCTTCTTGCGCTCCTTGACGCGAGCGTCCCGTGACAGGAAGCCGGCCTTCTTCAGGGTTGCGCGGTTGTTCTCTTCATCGATCTGGTTGAGCGCACGGGCGATGCCGAGACGGAGGGCTCCGGCCTGGCCGGAAGGTCCACCGCCCGAGATACGCGCGATGACGTCGTAGCCGCCGGCGAGGTCGAGGATCGTGAACGGGTCGTTGATGAGCTGCTGGTGCAGCTTGTTCGGGAAGTAGTCGGCGAGCTCACGGCCGTTGACCGTGATGGTGCCGGAGCCGGGGACCAGGCGCACGCGGGCGATGGCCTGCTTGCGACGGCCGACGGCTGCGCCGGGAACGCTGAGCGCCGGACGGGCCGCCTTGGGGGCTGCCTCGGTCGGCGTCTCGGTGGAGAAGCTCTCCGGGGTCTCTGCGATGGAATCTGCGATATTCGCCACTGTAGGAATCCTTATGTCTCTTCGGCGCTTACTGGGCGACCTGGTCGAGGGTGTACGTCTTGGGCTGCTGAGCGGCGTGCGGGTGCTCTGCGCCGGTGTAAACCTTCAGCTTGCGCAGCTGCGCAGCGCCGAGGGAGTTCTTGGGGAGCATGCCGCGAACAGCCTTCTCCACCGCACGGCCCGGGTTTTTCTCGAGCAGTTCGGCGTAAGTCACGGCCTTGATGCCGCCCGGGTAACCGGAGTGGCGGTAAGCCTTCTTCTGGAGGAGCTTCTGGCCGGTGAGGGCAACCTTGTCGGCGTTGATGATGATGACGAAGTCGCCGGTGTCCATGTGGTTGGCGAAGGTCGCCTTGTGCTTTCCACGGAGGAGGATGGCGACGTGGCTGGCCAGGCGGCCGAGCACGACGTCAGTGGCGTCGATGATGAACCATTCTCGCTGGATCTCAGATGCCTTGGGGGAATAAGTGCGCGTCACAGTAGTGCTGCTTTCTTGTCGTAAGTTGGTTGGTCGTGAATCCCGCTCCGTTGGGAGTTCCAGAGGTGGAACGCCGCAGGTGGAGGGCTCAACTTCGGATGCCGCGCTGCAGTCAGCACAGACACCAAGGAGCAATCTTAGCCGCCGTCATCGTCCGGGTCAAACTCAGCGAAGGGATCCCGTCCGTCGGTCAGGGATCTTCGCTGCCGGGTTAGTTCAGCGCGCTGGCCGAGGAGCGCGTCCGACGGATATCCGACCTCGGCGAGCGTCAGCCCCCGAGCCGGCAGAACCGCGAACTCGTTCGACCGTTCCAGCTCGCCGCGCAGCCGTTCGGCGTCGTCCACCCCCAACTTCCCCTCCCCCACGGCGACGCAGACGCCGACGAGGGCGCGGACCATGCTGTGGCAGAAGGCATCCGCCCGCACATCAGCGACAAGGACGCCCCGGCTGTCGCGGGTCCAGCCGAATCTCTGGAGTGTCCGGATGGTAGTCCGGCCCTCCCTCGGGCGGCAGTATGTGGCGAAGTCGCGAAGTCCGACGAGCGATTCGGCGGCGGCGTTCATCCGGTCGGCGTCGAGGGGCGACGGGTGCCAGACGGTCTGTGCGCGCTCGAGCGGGTTGCGGAACGAGAGGCTGTCGGCGATGCGGTATTCGTAACGGCGCCACACGGCCGAGAAGCGGGCGTCGAATCCCTCGGGTGCCGGCGCCGCGTTCGTGATCAGGACGTCGGGATACTGGCCGAGCACGCCGTTCACCTTCCGGCGCAGCGCGCTGCCGGTGGGATGGAGCCCGTCCCGCGGCGGTCGCCCGCGCCTCACCCGCGCCGCCCGGTCCTCGTCGAGATCGATGTGGGCGACCTGTCCGGTTGCGTGCACACCGGTGTCGGTGCGCCCGGCGACCGAGACCCGGATCATTTCACCGTGGCGCCCGAGGATGGTCGTGATGGCCTCCTCGAGCACACCCTGGACCGTGCGAAGGCCCGGCTGGATCGCCCAGCCGGCGAAATTCGAGCCGTCGTACGCGATGTCGAGTCGGAATCGCTGCGGCTGGGTCACCCCGCCAGTTTACGAGACGGCGTCAGTACTCCCGGACGAGCGCGACCTGCTGCGTCGTGGCCCGGAAGCCCAGGCGTTCGTAGAGGCTGTGAGCCCCGGTCGGGCTCGCCGTATCGACGTCGAGCACCGCCCGTTCGAGCCCGGCGTCGCGGTAGGAGCCGAGCAGCCGGGAGATGAGGGCGGGAGCGAGTCGTCGGCCGCGCCATTCCCGGACGACTCCGATGAGGGCGATGTAGCCGGACGTGAACCTTTGCAGCTCCCAGTCGTCCTCGTTGAGAACGCTCAGCGCAAGGGCGATCACCCGGCTGTCGGCGCCGTCGCCGGCGAGGGCGACCCACGACAGGTCCGACCGGAACTGCGAACTCCCGGTAAAGGTCGCCCACTGTTCCGGGAGCCGGGGCTGACTCCCCCAGTGATCACGGAAGGCATCGTTGCGGGCCAGCCGCGTCGATTCGAAGAGGTCCGGCGTGCACGGCACGATCCGGATGCCGTCGACCGGTGCGATCTCGGGGATAGGATCGGCGAGGATCCGGTCCATCCCGGTGAAGTAGCGGGCGATCGTGAAGCCGGTGCTCTCCGCGAGCGCTATCGTGCCGGCGTTCCGATGCTCGGCATGGAGCATCGACCACCCGGGCAGGGTCATGTCCGAGCTTGCCAGTTGCTGCTGCGACCGGCCGACCTGCCAGCCGATCAGTTGCCTGCCGATCCCGCGGCCGCGCCGGTCGGGGCGCACGGTGCCGAAGAGGTACGACTGAACCCGGGTTTCCTGCCCGGGGCCGAGCACGACGTAGCCGTACGCGACGACCGTCCCGTCAGCGGCGAGACCGACGATCGAATCCGACGGGAGGTCCACGTGGGAGGCACCGAAGTCGTCTGCGATCTCCTCCCGCGTCGTCGTCCACTCCGGGTGGTCCACCCGGTCAGCCAGTCTCTGCGCCTCGAGGATCGCGTCGACGTCGTCCATCCGCGCCGCCCGCCAGGTGGCGACATCGGGGTGGTCGGGCACCGGCAGGACGGCCGGGGCATCCACACGGCTGCTGAGGGGAAGAAGAACCTCTGTCATGACACCAGCCTAGGCGGGGAGAACGACGAAGCCCCCGGCGTCGCGAGGACGCCGGGGGCTTCGTGTGAATCGGATGCTTACTTGTCGTCGGCCTTCTCGGCGTCGGCGACCTCTGCGTCGGCTTCGACAGCCTCAGCTTCGGGTGCCTCTTCGACAGGTGCGGCTTCCTCGGCTTCGACCTCAGGAGCGGCTTCTTCCGTGGCGACCGGGGTCGACGCAGAAGCAGCGGTCTTCGACTTCTTCACCTTGGGGGTGACGGGCTCGAGAACCAGTTCGATCTGCACCATGGACGCGTTGTCGCCCTTGCGGAAGCCGAGCTTCGTGATGCGGGTGTAGCCACCTTCGCGCTCGGCGACGAGCGGAGCGATCTCGGTGAAGAGTTCGTGGACGACCGAGGTGTCACCGATGACGCGCATGACGCGACGGCGGGCGTGGAGGTCTCCACGCTTCGCGAACGTGATGAGGCGCTCAGCGACCGGGCGGAGGCGCTTGGCCTTCGTCTCGGTGGTCTTGATGCTCTTGTGGGTGAACAGGGCAGCGGCCAGGTTGGCGAGCATCAGGCGCTCGTGCGCTGGTCCGCCTCCCAGGCGGGGGCCTTTAGTGGGCTGAGGCATTGTCGTTAATCTCCAGTGTCAAAAGTGAAAAGGCGTCGAGGACGAGCCTTAGTTGCTTGTCTCGTCTTCGTAACCCGAGTAGAAGTGGGCGCCGTCGAATCCGGGAACCGAATCCTTGAGCGAGAGGCCCATCTCCACGAGCTTGTCGCGAACTTCATCGACCGACTTCTGGCCGAAGTTGCGGATGTTCATCAGCTGCGTCTCGCTCAGTGCGACGAGCTCGGACACCGTGTTGATGCCCTCGCGCTTGAGGCAGTTGTATGAACGAACCGACAGGTCCAGGTCTTCGATCGGGATCGAGAGTTCGCTGGAGAGCACGGCGTCGACCGGCGCTGGGCCGATCTCGATGCCTTCAGCGGCGTTGTTCAGCTCGCGGGCGAGGCCGAACAGTTCAACGAGCGTGGTACCGGCGGATGCGATGGCGTCACGGGGCGTGATGGCCGCCTTCGTCTCCACATCGACGACCAGGCGGTCGAAGTCGGTACGCTCACCGGCACGAGTCGCCTCGACGCGGTAGGTCACCTTGAGCACGGGCGAGTAGATCGAGTCGATCGGGATCTGGCCGGCCTCGGAGAACTCGTTGCGGTTCTGGGTGGCGGACACGTAGCCGCGGCCACGCTCGATGGTGAGTTCGAGTTCGAACTTCGCCTTGTCGTTCAACGTCGCGATGACGAGCTCGGGGTTGTGCACCTCGACGCCGGCCGGAGCCGAGATGTCGGCTGCGGTGACCTGGCCTGCGCCGGTCTTGCGCAGGTACGCGGTGATCGGCTCATCGTGCTCGCTGGAGACGACGAGGCCCTTGATGTTCAGGATGATCTCGGTCGCGTCTTCCTTCACACCGGGGATGGTGCTGAATTCGTGCAACACGCCGTCGATACGGATGCTGGTCACAGCAGCGCCCGGGATGGAGGACAGCAGGGTACGGCGAAGTGAGTTACCGAGGGTGTAACCGAAGCCAGGCTCCAGGGGCTCAATCACGAACCGGCTGCGGAACTCTGAGATGTTCTCTTCGGTGAGCGTTGGGCGCTGTGCAATAAGCACTATGTGTTCCTTTCGGCTAAGTGTCCGCTATATGACACTTGCAATGGCGAGGTATGAAGTTGTGTTCGTCAACGGGCGATTGAGCAGTGCCGGCAGGCACTGCTCAATCGACCATCAGAGATGCTTAAACGCGGCGACGCTTCGGCGGGCGGCAACCGTTGTGCGCCTGCGGGGTGACGTCGTTGATCGAGCCGACCTCGAGGCCTGCAGCCTGGAGGGAGCGGAT
This sequence comes from Mycetocola sp. 2940, assembly GCF_040548835.1. NCBI lineage: Bacteria > Bacillati > Actinomycetota > Actinomycetes > Micrococcales > Microbacteriaceae > Mycetocola > Mycetocola sp. 2940. The sequence goes on along the minus strand of NZ_JBEPSK010000005.1, from coordinate 107,206 downwards.
CGCGGTCTCGCGGCCTGAACCGGGACCCTTGACGAAGACGTCAACCTTCTTCATACCGTGCTCCTGCGCCTGGCGGGCGGCCGACTCTGCAGCGAGCTGAGCGGCGAACGGGGTCGACTTGCGCGAACCCTTGAAGCCCACTCCACCGGAGGAAGCCCAGCTGATGACGGCACCAGTGGTGTCCGTGATCGACACGATCGTGTTGTTGAAGGTCGACTTGATGTGGGCCTGGCCCACAGCGATGTTCTTCTTCTCTTTTTTACGCGGCTTGCGAGCAGCCGACTTGGGTGCAGCCATTGATTTCTCCTAAATCTTTCTGGCGAGACTCGAGGCCGAAGGCCTAGCGAGCCTTCTTCTTGCCGGCTACGGTGCGCTTCGGGCCCTTGCGGGTGCGAGCGTTGGTCTTGGTGCGCTGACCACGGACGGGCAGGCCGCGACGGTGGCGGATGCCCTCGTAGCTGCCGATCTCGACCTTGCGGCGGATGTCGGCCTGCACTTCGCGGCGGAGGTCACCCTCCACCTTGTAGTTGCCTTCGATGTAGTCGCGGAGCTGGATCAGCTGTTCGTCGCTGAGATCCTTCACGCGAATGTTTCCGTCGATTCCGGTGTCCGCGAGGGTCTTGACGGCCCTTGTGCGTCCAACACCGTAAATGTACGTCAGTGCGATTTCCACGCGCTTATCGCGGGGAATATCTACGCCGGCGAGACGTGCCATGGTGGCTTCTCCTAGGAGTTAGTGGAGGTGTGGAGCAGTTCCTGTGCCCGGGCCTCCGACCCGAGGTGTCACTCGAATGAGATCTGGAACTGCCGATATTGTGTTGCTGGTTTCGCGGTTGAGTTATCGAAATCTGGATTTCGACTGGATCCGGCAAGCGTGCCGGATCCGCTCAATCTTGATCACTCCGAACGCTTCGCGTTCGGGGTGATCAACCCTGACGCTGCTTGTGGCGCGGGTTCTCGCAGATGACCATGACGCGTCCGTTGCGACGGATGACCTTGCACTTGTCGCAGATCTTCTTGACGCTGGGCTTGACCTTCATTGTGGTTCTCTCTTTTCGCTGTCGTCGTGCCCTGATCAGCGCGTGCGGAAATCAGGGCCGTTACTTACAGCACGTCCTACTTGTAGCGGTAAACGATCCGGCCGCGGGTCAGATCGTAGGGGCTGAGCTCAACGATCACACGGTCCTCAGGGAGGATGCGGATGTAGTGCTGACGCATCTTGCCGCTAATCGTGGCAAGTACGCGGTGGCCGTTGGTCAGCTCAACGCGAAACATCGCGTTGGGCAGAGCTTCGACTACTGCGCCTTCGATCTCGATGACACCGTCTTTTTTGGCCATACACTCACTGTCGCTCAAGGTAGTTCGCACTGGTCGTGCGGATGGATTGTGGTGCTGCTTGCTCCGATTGGAGAACACGCCGAAAGCGTGCACAAAGCACCAACGGACAATCCTATGTTAAGAGGGCTGATTTCGCCAATCGGAATCAGGTGCGCCAGGCGGAGACGACGGCGACCAGGTCACCGAACAGCGGATGCTCCGGATCCAGGCCGGTGACGCGTTCCACGAACGCCGAAGCGTCCAGTTCGGCCAGCATCGAGCGCATCTCAAGGCTTTGTTCGTCGTCGGCGACATCGAAGTCGAGGGCCTTGCCCACCGCGTCGAGAAGCGACGGATGCGGGATTCCCCGTTCGGCCAGTTCAGCGGCCGGACCGATGAACCGTTCGTTGCGCGACAGCTTGCGGAGCGGCTGGCGACCCACCCGCTGGACGGTGTCCGGGAGGTGAGGATTGGCGAACCGCACCAGGATCTTCTCCCGGTACGCGCGCTGGGCGTCCTCGTCGATGCCGTGCTTGGCCACGAGGAGCGCACTGGTCTCCTCGAGGACACGGCGCACGGCATCCGCGACGCCGGGGTCGGCGAGCGCATCCGAGATCTTGTCGATGCCCGCGGCGAAACCGTAGTACGCGGCGGTCGCGTGTCCGGTGTTCACGGTGAAGAGCTTCCGCTCGATGTACGGGCCGAGCGCGTCGACGAAGGTGGCGCCCGGGATGTCGGGGCGCGCGTCGCCGAACGGCTCGGACTCGATGACCCATTCGTAGAAGGTCTCGACGGTGACGTCGATCCCGGCTGCGGGGTCCTGGCCGGGGACGATCCGGTCGACGGCGGTGTTGGCGAAGATCGCACGGGGTGCGAGCGCCTCCCACTCGTCGGGGCCGACGCTCGACTGCACCTCTGTCTTCAGCAGGTCGGTGGCGTTGATCGCGTTCTCGCACGCCATTACCGCGAGCGGCGGGAGCCCGGAGTCGCGCAGGGCGAGCGCCCGGGCGATCACCGGAGCCACGAATCTCAGGATGTTCGGGCCGACCGCCGTGGTGACCACGTCGGCCGTCTGGATCTCGGCGATCAGCTCGTTCTCGCTCGTCGCGCTGTTCACGGCCCGGAAGCCGGCGACGGTGCGTTCGCCGCCGCCGTCCCCGACCTCGTGGACCGTGTAGGAATCGCTCCCGGCGAGCGCGTCGATGAGTTCCGCGTTCACGTCGGCGAAGACCACCTCGTAGCCGGCGTCGTGGAGCAACAGACCGACGAAACCTCGCCCGATGTTGCCTGCGCCGAAGTGAACGGCTTTCATTCTGCGTTGACCTCCTCGAGCAGCGTGAACAGTTCGTTCGCGTCTGCCGCATCGATGAGCTTCTGCACCTCGTCCTCATCGGAGAACACGATGGCGATCTTCGACAGGATGTCGAGGTGTTCGTTGTTGAGCCCGGCGATGCCGACAGCGAATCTCACCGGTTCGCCATCCCAGTCGATCGGGTCCGCGTAACGCACCAGCGAGAGCGACGACCGGGTGATGGCATCCTTCGCCTCGTTCGTGCCGTGCGGAATGGCGAGGTAGTTGCCCATGTAGGTCGACACGCTCGATTCGCGTTCGAGCATCGCGTCGATGTACTCGGGCTTCACCGCTCCCGCGGCGACGAGCAGGGCGCCGGCCTCGCGGATGGCCTCGTCCTTCGACGTTGCCGTGCCCCGGGCCACCACGTTCTCGGGTGTCAGGATGTTTTCGGTCATGCGGTTCCCCCCTGGTTGTTGTTGCGCTTGACGATCTCGACGACATCATCGTATTTCGGGCTGTTCATGAAGTTGTCGACCGAGATGTGCTGCGAGTTCGGTGACTTCGCCCGCGCCCGGTCGGTGAGGTCCTGGTGCGTGATCACGAGGTCGGCGTCGCCGGTCAGGTTCGCGATGGACTGGTTGGTGACGGTCACGCCGTCGACACCGGCCTTCTTGATCTTGTTGCGGAGCACCGACGCGCCCATGGCGCTCGACCCCATCCCGGCGTCGCAGGCGAACACGATGTTCTTGACGAGGGTCGCCGTCGCCGTGCCGGTCGCCGACCCCGTGTCGGTGGTGCCCTCGGCGACGAGGCCCTCGAGCACGTCGCTTCGCTTGCCCTTGTTCGCCTCGGTGGCCGCGACGGCCGCGCTCATGTCACCGGCGCTGCCTGAGGCCAGGTCCCGCTTGCGGGAGGCCCGGAGGATGACGGCCGAGATCGAGAACGACACGGCCGCGGCGGCGAGCACCGAGAGGATCACTCCGACCATGCTCGGGAACGGTGTCTGGATGAGAACGGCGATGATGCTGCCGGGCGAGGCCGGCGCGCGGAGGCCGCTCTGGAAGGCGACGTTGACGGCCACGCCGGTCATGCCGCCGGCGATGGCGGCGAGGACCAGGATCGGCTTCATGAGCACGTACGGGAAGTAGATCTCGTGGATGCCGCCGAAGAACTGGATGATGATCGCACCGGGGGCGCTCGCCCTGGCGATCCCGAGTCCGAAGAACGAGTACGCGAGCAGGATGCCGAGGCCGGGGCCGGGGTTGGACTCGATCAGGAAGAGGATACTCTTGCCGCTCTCTTCCACCTGCTGGACCCCGAGCGGGGTGAAGACGCCGTGGTTGATGGCGTTGTTGAGGAACAGGATCTTGGCTGGTTCGACGAAGATGCTGAGGAGCGGCAGCAGAGACAGGGCGATGAGCCAGTTGACAACGCCTTCGAGCAGCGCGCTCAGTGCGGTGATGATCGGGGCGATCCCGAAGAAGGCCACGATCGCGAGGATGGCGCCGAGGATGCCTGCCGAGAAGTTGTTGACGAGCATCTCGAAGCCGGCCCGGATCTTGCCTTCCCAGAGGCTGTCGACCTTCTTCATCAGCCAGGCGGCGAGCGGGCCCATGATCATCGCGCCGATGAACATCGGGATGCTCGATCCGACGATGACACCCATGGTGGCGATCGTGCCGACCACGCCGCCGCGCTCACCGTAGACCATCCGCCCACCGGTGTTGGCGATGAGAAGCGGGAGCAGGTAGGTGATCATCGGGCTGACGAGGCCGACGTACCTCGTGAAGGTCGTGCCGTCTTCGGTCTGGGCGAGTGCTGTTGCCGCGCCCTGCCAGCCGATGACATCCGCGTCTCCGTATCCGCCGAGGATGCCGTTGGGCAGCCAGCCGGTGGCGATGAAGAACGCGGTGATGAGGCCCCACGCGATGAATGCTGCGATGTTGGGCATCACCATGCCGGACAGGAACGTTCCGAACCGCTGGACGCGGACCCGGGCTCCTCCCGGTTTGGTGGGGGTTGACGTCGTCGTCATGATCGTGCCTCTTTCAGTGTGAGTGCAGCGGCGGCAACCGCTGCGCGGGATTCGGCTGCCCCGTCGGCGGCCAGTGCGATGCGGGCGAGGTCTTGAGCCTCGTCGAGGGTGTACGTCAGGAGTGATGCCCGCACGTCGGTGAGCGCCGGGGTCGACATGGACAGGCTCGTCGCCCCGAGGCCGACGAGCACGACGGCCAGGAGCGGGTCGGCGGCGGCCTCGCCGCAGATGCCGACCGGTTTGCCTGCGGCGGCCCCCGCAGCTCCGACCTCGCCGACGAGGCGGAGGACGGCCGGATGCCACGGATCCTGCAGGGCGGCGACCGAACCGAGCATCCGGTCGGCGGCGAGCGTGTACTGGGTGAGGTCGTTGGTTCCGATCGACGCGAAATCGCTCGCGGCCAGCACCTGCGGGGCGAGGAGGGCGAGCGAGGGGACCTCGACCATGACGCCGGCGGTCTTGATGCCGTACTCGCGGGCGAGGGCGACGAAATACTTCGTCTCTTCGACCGTCGACACCATGGGTGCCATCACCCACAGCTCGGCCGACGTTTCGGCATCCGCCTGGGCGAGCGCCGTGAGCTGCTCACGGAGGATGTCCTCGCTCGCGCGAAGGGCACGGAGACCCCGCAGGCCGAGAGCCGGGTTCTCCTCATGGGCGTCGTTGAGGAAAGGCAGCGGCTTGTCTGCACCCGCATCGAGCACCCGGACGACGACCTTCTTGCCACCGAACGCCTGCAGCAACCGGATGTAGTGCTCACGCTGCTGTTCGACCGTCGGGGCCGACCCGCCGGCGTCGAGGAACAGGAATTCGGTGCGGAACAGTCCCACGCCCTCAGCGCCGGCGTCGGCAGCGGCCTGCGCCCCGGCGGACGAGCCGAGGTTGGCCAGGAGGGGGATCGCCGTGCCGTCGGCGAGGGCGCCCGGGGTGACCGGTGCGACGGCGGCGGCCAGTCGTTCGGCGATGCGCCGCTGGGCGTCTGCCGTCTGTTCGTCGGTCGGGTTCGCGATCACGGTGCCGGATGCGGCGTCGAGGATGACGGGCGTGCCGTCGGCCAGCTCCGTGGCATCCGCCGTGCCGACCACGGCGACGATCGACTTCTCGCGGGCGAGGATCGCCGTGTGCGAGGTGGGTCCGCCGTCGCTCGTGATGAGGCCGAGCACCTTGTCGAGGTCGAGCATGGCGGTGTCTGCGGGGGCGAGGTCGCGGGCGACGAGCACGAACGGGTGCTCGGGATTGGGGACGCCTGGGGCGGCGACTCCCCCGAGGTCGGCGATGACCCGCTGTGAGACGTCGTCGAGGTCGGCGGCACGTTCGCCGAGGTACCCGCCCATCGCGGCGAGCTGGTCCCTGAACGTGGCGAAGGCTTCGAAGACGGCCCGCTCGGCGGTCTTGCCTGCGGCGAGCGCGTCGTCGATGGCTTCGGAGAGCATCGGGTCCTCGGCCATCATGGCCTGGGCCTCGAGGACGTCACGGGCGGCGCCACCTGCGGCCAGCCCCCGCGCTTCGAGTTCGCGGGCGACGATGCCCAGGGACGTGCGTGCGCGTTCGGCTTCGTCGGCCTGCGAGCGCGCGCTCGGGACATCCGCGGGTGCGGGCAGAGGATCTGACATCCGTGCGACGATCCCGACGGCGACGCCCTGGCCGATTCCGGTGCCCTGGAGGATGGTCGAGGTGTTACTCGTCATGGTCGGTCACCAGCAGTTCGACGAGGCCGTCAAGGACCTGTTCAGCGTTGTCGCCGTCGGCGGTCAGGGTGACGTAGTCGCCATGGTCGACGCCGAGGGAGATGACGGCGAGGATGCTTGCCGCATTCACCGGGGCGCCGCTGCCCTTCGCGACGGTGACCTTCGAGCCTGATTTGCTCGCGGCCTGGGTGAAGAGCTTTGCCGGGCGCGCGTGCAGCCCGTGTGACGATCCGATTCGAACGGTGCGTTCAGCCATGGGTGGGTCCTCCGTCGCTGCGTTGTGGGTCCCTCTGAAGCGACGTCGCCCCTGCAGCATCCAGGGCGAGGTCGAGGGCTTCATCGCCGGTCGGCGACGAGAAGATGGTGTCGGGCAGCGCGACGACAGCGACGCCCGCCCGGTCGGCGGCGGTCCTGACGGCGTCCAGCCGGTCGCCGAGGTGCGGGCCGAGCAGGATGACGCGGGCGCCGGGGAGCCGTTCGGGCAGGAAATCCAGCGGACACGCCTCAGCGGTGACCGGAAGGGAGCGCGCCGTGGCGGACTTGCGGATGCGCAGGGCGACGAAAGTGCTCGACGCGCCTGCGCCACACACCACGAGGATTCTCACCGATCCGCCTCCGTTGCCGTCCCGTTGCCCTGCACGCGTTGCCTCCCGCAGTGTTCCGCGGGCTGCACCGATTCTCTCGCCGGAGCGCCCCCGCCCGCCACCACGAACCTTTCCGCCCCTGCGGAAAGGGCCGGGTTTCTCCGCCCACAGCGGCCGGGCAGGTGGTTGACTCGTCGTGGGCGTTCCGACCGCGAACCGAATCTCGCCGGCCGCTCGCCCGAAGGAGCCACGATGACACGCGACAGACAAGACCGGATCCTCACCTACCTCTCCCGGGCGGGCACGTGGGTGACGGCCGGGCAGCTTGCCGACGTCCTCGGGGTCACGCCGCGCAGCATCCGCAGTTATGTCACCGCGATCAAGTCGCGGGCCGCCCCGAACACGGTCGTCGAAGCCGGGCCGAACGGGTACCGGATCAACGCGGATGCCTACGCGGCGTTCCTCTCGACGGCCGAGGCCGGCGGGACGGAAACCCCGCGGGACCGGTTGTACGGCATCGTGCGCCGCCTCGTCGACAGCCCCGACGGACTCGACGTGTTCGATCTCGCCGCAAGTCTGCACGTCGCGGAGTCCACGGTCGAATCGGACCTCTCCCGGGTGCGGCTGCTTCTGTCCGAGGCCGAGCTGTCGCTCACGAGGCGCGGAAGCACCGTCGCCCTCGACGGCACCGAGCTGGCCAGGCGGCGGCTGCTGTCTCGCATGTTCCGTGAGGAGACCGAGCGGGGCATGATCGAGCTGGAGGCCATCCAGCGCGAGTTCTCGTCGCAGAGCCTGAGCGAGTTCAAGACCGACCTGATCGACATGCTGAGCGAGCGCAACTATGCGCTCAACGACTACGGGATCGACAACGTCCTCCTCCACATCGCCATCGCCGTCGACCGGGTGTCGAAGAACCGGCCGGTCCCCGAACCGGAGGAGGCGTCCGTCGCGGCGGCCGACGGCATCCCCGCCGCGCTCTCCGCTCTCATCGCGACCCATTTCGACACGGTGCTCGGGGCGGCCGACATCGACTACCTGGCGTACCTCATCACGACCCGGGCGGCGATGAGGACGCAGGACATCGCCGATTCGAGCTACCTTAACCGGGCCGACCTCGACGTCGTCAGGAGCATCGTGCGGAGTGCGGGTGAGGAGTACCTCGTCGACCTGTCAGACGAGGACTTCATCACCCGGCTCACCCTGCACGTGCAGAACCTGTTGCGGCGGGCGCATGAGCACTCGTACTCCCGTAACCCGCTGGCGCGGTCGATCAAGACGTCGTACCCGATGATCTACGAGCTCGCCGTGTACATCGCGAGCCAGTTGCAGACCCACGGCGCGGTGGAGATCAACGACGACGAGATCGCCTACATCGCCATGCACGTCGGGGCGCACCTGCAGCAGCGGGCCGGGTCGGACGACCTGCTGCGGTGCGTGCTGGTCTGCCCGAACTATTACGACATGCACCTGCTGCTGCGCGACCGGATCACGCTTCTGCTCGGCGACGCGGTCGAAGTGGTGCGGGTGGTCACGCGCAGCGACGTGTCGTGGGCGGACCTCGACGCCGACCTGGTGCTGACCACGATCGAGCCACCGGTCCCCGACGAGTCCATCGTCGTCATCCAGCCGTTCTTCACCGAGGGCGACGCCGACCGGGTGCGCCATGTGATCACCCGGGTCCGCCGGGTCCACCGTCGCGCGTTGATCAAGGACGAGGTGCTGCAGTACTTCGACGCGTCGCTGTTCGTGCGGAACGCCGGTGCCAAGGACGAAGCCGACATGATCCGGCAGCTCGGGGACCTCATGGTGGCGCGGGGCATCATCGAGAAGGCGTACGTGGACGGGGCGATCGAACGCGAACGGATGTCGTCGACCGCGTTCACCGATTCGCTCGCGGTGCCCCACGCGATGGCGATGACGGCGAAGAGCACGTCGATAGCGATCGCGGTAAACGAGTCCAGCATGCCGTGGGGTGAGAACCGGGTGAACGTCGTCGCGCTGATCGCCTTCAGCGCGAGCGAGCGGGCGAGCTTCCAGCGGATCTTCGACCAGTTCGTCGAGGTGTTCTCCGAGCGGGAGGACGTTCTGCGGATCGTCAAGAAGTCCGTCGACTTCGGGGCCTTCATCGACGAGCTCGTCCGCACGATGGACTCCTGAGCCCCGCGTGGGTGTCGGGCGCGGACGGCTGGCACGGGCAAAGCGACCCCGCGCGGGTGAAAACTCCTCGCGCGGGTGAAACGCCGCCCGCGCAGAACGAAAAGACCCGCGCCAGCGCTCCCCCGACGTGCGAAGGGTCGCCGCAGCGCCCGTCACCGAGGCTGCCCCCACCGAGCACTAGCGCCTCGCCGGCGCGGGTGAAAACTCCTCGCGCGGGTGAAACGTCGCCCGCGCGCGCCCAAAAGACCCGCGCGAACGCTCAGCAGCACGCTCAGGCGAGCAGCGCCGCGTTCATCCGGGCGGTCAGGGCGAGGTCTGTGAGGATGGCCGTCCCGTCGACCGCGGTGATCGGAGCGGCGAGCCGAACACTCGAGACCAGCCAGGCGGCATCCGACTGGAGCAACTCCCCCACCGGGATCCTGCGGTAGACGCACTCGAAGCCCACGGATTCGAGGAAGGAGAACAGGTCGGCCTGCGTCGTCCCGGCGAGGATGCCGTGCTGGATGGCGGGCGTGACGAGCGTGTTGCCCTGGCGGAGGATCAGCGACGAGGTCGGCCCTTCGAGCGCGAAGCCGTCGGTGGAGGTGAACACGGCGTCATCAGCCCCCCGGCGCTTCGCCTCACGGAGGGCCGCCATGTGAACGGCGTACGACAGGGTCTTCGCGCCGACGAGCAGCCACGGCGCGTTCTCGCCGACGTCGTTGGCGTAGCCCCGGCTGAGCGTGGCCACGCGGATGCCGTCGGTTCGCTCGGGGAAGTCGCTCGCGACGGGTGTTCCGGTGAGCCAGCAGGTCGGCCCGGACCCGGTCCCCCGCGTGATGACCAGACGGATCGACGCCTGGCCGGTGGACGGCAGGGCGTCCAGCAGGGCTTCCACTCCCTCGCGCCACTGGGCGAGGTTCGGGGCGGGGAGGTCCAGTTTGACGGCGGATGCCTCCAGGCGGGCCAGGTGGGCGTCGATGCCCCTGGCGCGGCCATCGCTCACCCCCAGGGTTTCGAAGATCCCGTCGCCGCGGCCGGCACCCGCGTCGAACGCGGTGAGGATCGGCTCGGTCGGCGGCACGAAGCGGAGTGACGCGCGGAGCGCGTTCTCGGGTGCGTCGGCGTCCGCCGGGATCGGGCTGAGGAGGAGAACCTGGGGCGTCGTCATGGATTCGACCCTAGCGCGAGGGTCAGGCGATCGGCGTGGGGGTGATCCCGAACGGCTTCAGGCCGGCTGCTCCACCGTCTTCGGCGGTGAGCACCCAGATGCCGTCCTTGTGCACGGCGACGCTGTGCTCCCAGTGGGCCGCAGCAGAGCCGTCGTCCGTGGCGACGGTCCAGTCGTCATCCTTGGTGTGGGTGTCGATGCTGCCGAGAACGACCATCGGTTCGATCGCCACGACGAGTCCCGGCTTGACCTCCGGGCCCTTCGGCCGCACCCGGTAGTTGAAGACCGGAGGGGCCTCGTGCATGGAGCGTCCGATGCCGTGCCCGACGTAGTCGGTGAGGATGCCGTAATTGCCGCGATCCTCGACGTAGCCCTGCACGGCGTCGCCGACCTCGTTGAGGTGGGAGGCGTTCGCCAGCCGGGCGATTCCGGCCCAGAGCGAGCCCTCGGTCACATCCGAGAGCTTCTGCCGTTCGGCGACGAGGTCAGGGCGGGACGGGTCAGGAAGCACGACGCTGATCGCCGCGTCACCGTTCCAGCCGCCGAGGATGGCACCGCTGTCGATGGAGACGAGGTCACCAGGCTCGAGGGGGCGATCGTTCGGGATGCCGTGGACGACGTCCTCGTTGACCGACGCGCAGATGGTGTGGAAATAGCCGGCCTCGAGCTTGAAGTTCGGGGCCCCTCCCAGCGAGAGGATGGCCTGTTCCGCGGCCGCATCGACCTGCGCCGTGGTCGCTCCGACCTGCACGGCGCTCCGCGCGGCGACGAGCGAGGCGGCCGTGACCCGGCCGGGTTCGAGCATCAACCGCAGCTGGGCGGGTGACTTGTAGATCGATTTGCGCAGCATCAGCAGGTTCAGAACGCGATTCCGGACGCGATAAGGGCGGAGCGCACCCGGGCGCTGACCTCGTCGACGGCTCCGAGCCCGTCGACCTCGACGACGATGCCACGGGACTTGTACGCGGCGATCACCGGTTCGGTCTGCTCGTGGTAGACGTCCTGGCGGTGCCGGATGACCTCTTCGGTGTCGTCGGCGCGGCCCTGCTCCGCCGCCCGCTTCAGGAGCCGCGTGACGACCTCCTCCGGATCGGCGACGAGCTGCACGACGGCGCCCAGTTCAGATCCGGTCTCGGCGAGGATACGGTCGAGTTCTGCAACCTGGTCGGCGGTCCGCGGGTAGCCGTCGAGGAGGAAACCGTCGAGGGCGTCCGGCTGGTGCAGCCGGTCCTGCACGATCGCGTTGGTCAGCGAGTCGGGCACGTATCCGCCGCTCGAGACGATCTCCTGCACCTTGAGGCCCAGTTCGGTGCCCTGTTTGATGTTGGTGCGGAAGATGTCGCCGGTCGAGATCGCGGGGATGCCGAGCGCCTCAGCGAGCACCGCAGCCTGCGTTCCCTTGCCGGCTCCCGGGGGTCCGACGATCAGCAGACGTGCGCTCATCGCAGGAGCCCTTCGTAGTGGCGCTGTTGCAGCTGAGCGTCGATCTGCTTGACCGTCTCGAGCCCGACACCCACGATGATGAGGATGCTGGCGCCGCCGAACGGGAAGTTCTGGTTGGCACCGACGAGGGCGAGGGCGATCAGCGGGATGAGCGCGATGCAACCGAGGTAGAGCGCACCGGCCAGCGTGACACGGGTCAGCACGTAGTCGAGGTACTCAGCGGTCGGCCGGCCGGCACGGATGCCGGGGATGAAGCCGCCGTACTTCTTCATGTTGTCGGCGACTTCTTCGGGGTTGAAGGTGATCGCGACGTAGAAGTAGGTGAAGCCGACGTTGAGCAGGAAGTACAGGGCCATGTACAGCGGGTGGTCTCCGCTGGTGAGGTACGTCGTGATCCAGACGACCCAGGCGGCCGGTTCCTCGCCTGCGGCAGGCGTGTTGAACTGGGCGATCAGCGCGGGCAGGTACAGCAGCGACGAGGCGAAGATGACCGGGATGACACCGGCCATGTTGACCTTGATGGGAATGTACGTGTTGTTGCCGCCGAAGGTGCGACGACCCACCATGCGCTTCGCGTACTGCACCGGGATGCGCCGCTGGGACTGCTCGACGAAGACGACGGCCATCATGATGACGAGGCCGACGGCGAGCACGAGCAGGAACGTGTCGAAGCCCTTGGACTGCTGGATCGCGAGGAGCGAGCCGGGGAACGTGGCGGCGATCGACGTGAAGATGAGGAGCGACATGCCGTTGCCGATGCCGCGTTCGGTGATCATCTCACCGAACCACATGATCAGGCCGGTTCCGGCGGTCATGGTGATGACCATGAGCAGCACGGCGTACCAGGTGTCGTTCGTGAGCAGCTGGCTGCACTCCGCGCTCGTGTTCGTGCCGAAGAGGGCGCCGCTTCGCGCCACGGTGATCAGCGTCGTCGACTGGAGGATGCCGAGGAAGATCGTCAGGTAGCGGGTGTACTGCGTGAGCTTGCCCTGGCCCGCCTGGCCTTCCTTGTGCAGTGTCTCGAAGTGAGGGATGACCACGCGCAGCAGCTGCACGATGATCGAGGCCGTGATGTACGGCATGATGCCCAGGGCGAAGATCGACAACTGGAGCAGGGCGCCACCTGAGAACAGGTTGACAAGCTCGTAGAGCCCGGAGGTGCCCTGGTTCTGCTCGAGGCAGGCCTGGACGTTGCCGAAGTCGACGAACGGCGCGGGCACGAACGACCCGAGGCGGTACAGGGCCATGATGCCCAGTGTGAACCCGATCTTCCGGCGAAGGTCTGGCGTGCGGAAGATCCGCGCAACGGCGCTAAACAAAAAAGGCCTCCTGGTTTCGAGCCGGTTGGTTCAGCTCTTGATACCGGTCATTGGTGCCGTGATCAAACAGGCCCGGCAATCGAATCTACTCGATTACCGGGCCTGTCGAACAATCGGTGTCCCGTGCGCCTGCGCGACGGGACGGACCGGCGTCTGTGGAATTACTTGACAGAACCGCCGGCGGCAACGATCTTCTGTTCAGCCGACCCGGAGACCTTGTCTACCGAGATCGTGAGCTTCACAGAGATGTCGCCGTCTCCGAGGACCTTGACCTTCTCGTTCTTGCGAACGGCGCCCTTGGCCACGAGGTCGGAGACGGTGACGTCGCCGCCCTTCGGGTAGAGCTCGGCAAGCTTCTCGAGGTTGACAACCTGGTACTCGACGCGGAACGGGTTCTTGAACCCGCGCAGCTTCGGAGCACGCATGTGCAGCGGAAGCTGGCCACCCTGGAAACCAGGGCGGACCGTGTTGCGAGCCTTCGTACCCTTGGTACCGCGACCCGCCGTCTTACCCTTCGAGCCTTCACCACGACCGACACGCTGGCGTGCCTTCTTGGAGCCCTCAGCCGGACGGAGGTGGTGGACCTTGAGCACCTGGGCGCGCGGGGTCACTTCTTCGGCCTTCTTGGCGGGAGCCTTTTTGGCCGGAGCCTTCTTGGCTGCAGCCTTGGGAGCGTCTGCAGCGGCGGTCTCGGCCTTGGCCGGGTCCTTCGCAGCAGCTGCCTTCTTGGCCGGAGCCTTTTTGGCCGGAGCCTTGTCGGCGGCCTTGGCAGGCGCCTTCTTCGCGGGAGCCTTTTTGGCGGTCTCCTCGGTGACGTCGGTCTTGTCGTCAGCCATTAGTCGATCTCCTCAACCTTTACGAGGTGAGCAACAGTGTTGACGTAGCCACGGTTCTGCGCGTTGTCCTCGCGGACGACGACAGCACCGATGCGCTTCAGTCCCAGGCTGCGCAACGTGTCGCGCTGGTTCTGCTTCTCACTAATTTTGGACTTGGTCTGCGTGATCTTCAGCTGAGCCATCAGGCACCTACCTTTGCGGTGGCCGCAGCCTTGGCAGCGGCCTGAGCCTCGATCTCCAGCAGCTTGGCAGGAGCGATTTCGGAGTACTCCTTGCCACGGCGTGCGGCAACGGCGCGGGGCTCTTCGAGCATCTTCAGCGCCGTGACAGTGGCGTGAACGATGTTGATCGTGTTCGACGAACCGAGCGACTTGCTCAGGACGTCGTGGATGCCGGCGCACTCGAGTACGGCGCGGACAGGGCCACCGGCGATAACACCGGTACCTGCGGCGGCCGGACGCAGGAGGACGACTCCGGCAGCAGCCTCACCCTGGACGGGGTGCGGGATGGTCGAGCCGACGCGAGGGACGCGGAAGAAGTTCTTCTTTGCTTCCTCGACACCCTTGGAGATCGCGAGGGGAACTTCGCGAGCCTTGCCGTAGCCGACACCGACGAGACCGTTTCCGTCTCCGACGACGACGAGCGCGGTGAAGCTGAAGCGACGACCACCCTTGACGACCTTGGACACGCGGTTGATGGTGACAACGCGCTCGAGGAACTGGCTCTTGTCAGCGTCGCGGCTGTTGCGCTCGCGACCCTGGTTGCGTTCGCCACGGCCGCCACGGCTGCCGCGGTCGCCCCGTGCGTCAACACGCCCGGAGCTCTCGGTTCCGGCTGCGGTCTCGACCGGCTTCTCAACTGGCTGGTCCGCGGAAACGGCCTCAACCTTGCTTGCATCACTCACAGGTTCAACCCACCCTCTCGAGCACCTTCGGCGATTGCCGCAACGCGACCCGCGTACCGGTTACCACCACGGTCAAAAACGACTTCTTCGATACCGGCGCTCTTTGCGCGTTCTGCAACGAGCTCGCCGACCTTCCTGGCTTTGGCGGTCTTGTCACCGTCAAAAGTACGGAGGTCAGCTTCGAGGGTGGATGCCGACGCGAGGGTGAAACCCTTGCTGTCGTCAACGACCTGGACGAAGACGTGACGAGCCGAACGGGTCACGACGAGACGCGGGCGAGCCGCGGTTCCATCGATCTTCTTACGGAGGCGCGCGTGACGACGGTCACGGGCAGCCGACTTGGACTTTACGGCCATGGTTACTTACCAGCCTTTCCGGCCTTGCGGCGAACGATCTCGCCGGCGTAACGCACACCCTTGCCCTTGTAGGGCTCAGGCTTGCGAATCTTACGGATGTTGGCAGCAGCCTCGCCGACGGCCTGCTTGTCGATCCCGGACACCGTGAGCTTGTTGTTGCCCTCGACGGTGAGCGTGATGCCGGCAGGCGGCTCGATCAGGACCGGGTGGGAGAAGCCGAGGGCGAACTCAACCGAGCTGCCCTTCTGTGCCACGCGGTAACCGGTTCCGACAACTTCGAGGCCCTTGGTGTAGCCCTGGGTGACGCCGATGATCTGGTTGCTGATGAGAGTACGGGTGAGCCCGTGCAGGGAGCGCGATTCACGCTCGTCGTCTGGACGGGTAACCAGAACCTGGTTGTCATCGACCTTGGCCTCGATCGGGCTGGCGACGGTGAGCGTCAGCTCACCCTTCGGGCCCTTGACCGTGACGACGGAGCCGTCGACCGCGACGGTGACGCCTGCGGGGATCTCAATGGGGAGTCTTCCAATACGCGACATGTGTGGCTACCACACGTAGGCGAGGACTTCCCCACCCACGCCCTTCTTCTCGGCCTGGCGGTCGGTGAGCAGACCGGAGGAGGTGGACAGGATGGCGACGCCGAGGCCACCGAGAACCTTGGGGATCTCCGTCGACTTTGCGTAGACACGGAGGCCGGGCTTCGAAACGCGCTTGATGCCCACGATGGAGCGTTCACGGTTCGGGCCGAACTTGAGGTTCAGGGTGAGGGTCTGGCCGACGCGAGCGTCTGCAACTTCCCAGCCGGAGATGTAGCCCTCAGAAGTGAGGATGTCGGCGATGTGCGACTTGAGCTTCGAGTGCGGCATCGACACGGTTTCGTGGTGTGCCGAGTTCGCGTTGCGCAGTCTGGTCAGCATGTCTGCGACCGGATCTGTCATTGTCATAGGTGGTTTCCTTCGTTCACCAGGTTTCGTTCACCCGTTACACGAATGACGACCTGTGGTGGTTAGGGGTGAAGCGGATGCTCCGCCCCCCTGATCTTTTTCGCCGCAATGCGCCGGCCCCCCGATTTCGCGAGGAAATCGGGCGACCGGCGCCGCTGGCGATCAAGTTCTTCAGTTGCGCCACGGCACCCAAGCCGGCTGCAAGCAACCGACCTAATATACCGCTACTTCGCTGAGTGTGTTGTTACGCCTGGTTTTCAGCGGTCTTGAACGGGAAACCGAGCGCCTTGAGCAGCGCACGACCCTGTTCGTCGTTCTTCGCGGTCGTGACGACCGTGATGTCCATACCGCGGACGCGGTCGATCTTGTCCTGGTCGATCTCGTGGAACATCGACTGCTCGGTCAGACCGAACGTGTAGTTCCCTGAACCGTCGAACTGCTTCGGGCTCAGGCCGCGGAAGTCGCGGATACGAGGAAGCGCGAGGCTCAGCAGGCGGTCGAGGAACTCCCACATGCGGTCTCCACGAAGCGTGACGTGGGTTCCGATGGGCTGTCCTTCACGCAGTTTGAACTGTGCGATCGACTTCCGTGCCTTCGTGATCTGCGGCTTCTGACCGGTGATCTTGGTCAGGTCGGCGACGGCGCCATCGATGATCTTGCCATCGCGGGCTGCTTCGCCGACACCCATGTTCACGACGATCTTGGTGAGCGTCGGGATCTGGTGCACGTTGGTCAGGCCGAGGTCCTTGAGCAGCTGCTGCTGGAGCTCTGCCTTGTACTTCTGCTTGAGGCGGGGCTGGATTTTGCCAGCCTCCACTGCCGCGATCGTCATTAGAGGTCCTTACCTGACTTCTTGGCGTAACGAACACGGACCGTCTTGGTGACGCCGTTCTTCGTTACTTGCTCATTACGGTGGCCGACGCGGGTCGGCTTCTTGGTCTCGGGGTCGACGAGCGCCACGTTCGAGATGTGGATCGGAGCCTCGTGGGTTTCGATTCCACCGGTCTTCGTTCCACGCTGGCTCTGTCCCTGACGCACGTGCTTGGTGACGTAGTTGACGCCTTCAACGATGACGCGGTTCTTCTCGACCAGCACCTCGATGACCTTGCCCTGCTTGCCGCGTGAACCGCCGCGAGCCTGGGTCGGGCCCGAGATGACCTGCACGAGGTCGCCCTTTTTGATCTTCGCCATGACTAAATAACCTCCGGTGCCAGCGAGACGATCTTCATGAACTTCTTGTCGCGAAGCTCGCGACCGACCGGTCCGAAGATACGGGTACCGCGGGGGTCGCCGTCGTTCTTCAAAATCACTGCTGCGTTCTCATCGAACTTGATGTAGGAGCCGTCTGGACGACGAACTTCCTTCTTGGTGCGAACGATGACGGCTTTGACGACGTCACCCTTCTTGACGTTCCCACCGGGGATCGCGTCCTTGACCGTAGCGACGATCGTGTCGCCGAGGCTGGCGTAACGACGACCAGATCCACCGAGAACACGGATGGTGAGAAGCTCCTTGGCGCCGGTGTTGTCGGCGACCTTTACTCGGGATTCCTGCTGAAGCATTTTCTAACTCCTTATGACAAGCAAGCCGCGAGGCTTACTTGGCCTTCTCGAGGATCTCGACCAGGCGCCAGCGCTTCGTGGCGCTGAGCGGACGGGTCTCACTGATCAGGACGAGGTCTCCGATGCCGGCGGTGTTGAGCTCGTCGTGCACCTTCCTCTTGGAGGTGCGGCGGATGACCTTGCCGTAAAGCGGGTGCTTTACGCGGTCTTCGACCTCGACGACGATGGTCTTGTCCATGCGGTCGCTGATGACGTAGCCACGCACGGTCTTGCGGTAGCCACGAACGACGGCCTGGGCCTCACCTGCGGCGACCTCGGGGGACACGCTGTTGGCGTCAGACTTAGCCATTACTTGGCCTCCTCAGTCTCGGTTTCGGGTGCTGCCTCAACGGCGGCATCCTTCTTCTTGGTTTTCTTCGCAGCCTTGGCAGGCACCTCTGCGGCAACGGGGGTCGCCCGAATGCCGAGCTCGCGCTCACGGATGATCGTGTAGATGCGAGAGATGTCGCGCTTCACGGCACGCAGGCGGCCGTGGGTCTCGAGCTGGCCGGTAGCAGCCTGGAAGCGCAGGTTGAACAGCTCTTCCTTGGCCTTGCGCAGCTCGTCGACAAGACGTTCGTCTTCAAATGTGTCGAGCTCAACGGGGGTGAGCTCCTTGGAACCGATCGCCATTATGCGTCGCCCTCCTCGCGCTTGATGATGCGTGCCTTGAGAGGCAGCTTGTGGATTGCACGGGTGAGTGCTTCGCGGGCAAGCGTCTCAGAGACGCCGGCGACCTCGAAGAGCACACGGCCGGGCTTGACGTTCGCGACCCACCACTCGGGCGAACCCTTACCGGAACCCATGCGGGTTTCGGCGGGCTTCTTGGTGAGCGGACGGTCGGGGTAGATGTTGATCCACACCTTTCCACCACGCTTGATGTGACGCGTCATGGCGATACGAGCGGACTCGATCTGACGGTTGGTCACGTAAGCGGGCGTCAGGGCCTGGATGCCGTACTCGCCGAAGCTGACAACGGTTCCACCGGTGGCCTGGCCAGTGCGGTGGGGACGGTGCTGCTTGCGGTGCTTGACTCGACGTGGAATAAGCATGATTACGCGCTTGCCCCTTCTGCGACGGGAGCCTCGGCACGCGGTGCACGGCGCGGACGGTCGCTACGCTCGGGGCGGGTCGACTTGGCGTTGGCCTGCTCGCGAGCGAGTTCCTTGTTGGTGATGTCGCCCTTGTAGATCCAGACCTTCACGCCGATGCGGCCGAAGGTGGTCTTTGCCTCGTAGAAGCCGTAGTCGATGTTCGCGCGGAGGGTGTGCAGCGGCACACGGCCTTCGCGGTAGAACTCGGAACGGCTCATCTCGGCGCCGCCGAGGCGGCCGGAGACCTGGATGCGGACACCCTTGACGGTTGAGGTGCGCTGGGCGCCCTGCAGTCCCTTACGCATTGCGCGGCGGAAGGCCACACGTGCGGAGAGCTGCTCGGCGATGCCCTGGGCAACCAGCTGGGCGTCAGCCTCGGGGTTCTTGACCTCGAGGATGTTCAGCTGGATCTGCTTGCCGGTGAGCTTCTCGAGGTCGGTGCGAATACGCTCCGCCTCGGCGCCGCGGCGACCGATCACGATGCCCGGACGGGCGGTGTGAATGTCGACGCGAACGCGGTCACGGGTGCGCTCGATCTCGATGCGTGAGACACCGGCGCGGTCAAGCGAGGTGCCCAGCAGTCGACGGATCTTGACGTCCTCGGCGACGTAGTCGCTGTAACGCTGGCCCGGCTTGGTGCTGTCGGCAAACCAACGCGACACGTGGTCGGTGGTGATGCCGAGGCGGAAGCCGTACGGGTTTACTTTCTGACCCATTACTTCGTACCCTCCTCAGGAGTGGCGAGCACAACAGTGATGTGGCTGGTGCGCTTCAGAATCTGGAATGCGCGGCCCTGGGCACGCGGCTGGAAACGCTTGAGGGTTGCGCCCTCGTCGACGAATGCCTTGGCGATGTACAGGTCCTGCTCGTCCAGGAACTGGTTGTCTTTGTCTGCCTTGACGCGAGCGTTCGCGATGGCAGAGGCGACCAGCTTGTAGACGGGTTCTGACGCACCCTGCGGTGCGAACTTCAGAATGGCCAGGGCCTCAGCGGCCTGCTTTCCGCGGATCATGTTGACGACGCGGCGGGCCTTCATGGGGGTGACGCGGATGTGACGCACGCGTGCGACTGACTCCACCATTTCTCTCCTCCTTTTCGTCACCGCGTTAGCGGCGACGACCCTTCTTGTCATCCTTCACGTGTCCACGGAAGGTGCGGGTGGGTGCAAACTCGCCGAGCTTGTGCCCGACCATCGTCTCGGTGACGAACACCGGGATGTGCTTGCGACCGTCGTGCACCGCGATGGTGTGTCCGAGCATGGCCGGGACGATCATCGAACGGCGCGACCAGGTCTTGATGACGTTCTTGCTCTTGGCCTCGTTCGCGCGAACCACCTTGCGGAGCAGGTGGTCATCAACGAAGGGGCCCTTCTTAAGACTGCGTGGCATCTTCTACAACTCCTACTTACGCTTCTTGGTGGCGGTGCGGCGACGAACGATGAGCTTGTCGCTTTCCTTGTTCGGGTGGCGGGTGCGGCCTTCTTTCTGGCCCCACGGGCTGACCGGGTGGCGTCCACCGGAGGTCTTGCCCTCACCACCACCGTGTGGGTGGTCGACCGGGTTCATGGCGACACCGCGGACGGTCGGGCGAACGCCCTTCCAGCGCTTGCGGCCGGCCTTTCCCCAGTTGATGTTCGACTGCTCGGCGTTGCCGACCTCGCCGATCGTTGCGCGGCAGCGTGCGTCGACGTTGCGGATTTCACCGGACGGCAGGCGGAGCTGCGCGTAGATGCCATCCTTGGCGACGAGACGAACCGATGCGCCTGCTGAGCGAGCCATCTTGGCGCCTCCACCCGGACGCAATTCGATTGCGTGGATGACGGTACCGGTCGGGATGTTCTTCAGCGGCAGGTTGTTGCCTGGCTTGATGTCAGCGCCGGAACCCGACTCGACAACGTCGCCCTGTGCGAGCTTGTTGGGAGCGAGGATGTAGCGCTTGGTGCCATCGACGAAGTGCAGGAGCGCAATGCGCGCCGTGCGGTTGGGGTCGTACTCGATGTGAGCGACGCGGGCGTTGACGCCGTCCTTGTCGTTACGACGGAAGTCGATAACGCGGTACTGGCGCTTGTGGCCACCACCGATGTGACGGGTCGTGATGCGGCCCTGGTTGTTGCGGCCACCGGTCTTCGAGAGGGGACGCAACAGCGACTTCTCGGGGGTCGAACGCGTGATTTCAGCGAAATCAGCGACGCTCGATCCACGGCGACCTGGGGTCGTGGGCTTGTACTTACGAATAGCCATAGTTTTTCCTTACGCTCCTAGCCGACAGCCGTGAAGATGTCGATGGAACCGGATTTGAGCGTCACGATGGCGCGCTTGGTGTCCTTGCGCTTGCCGATACCGAACTTGGTGCGACGGGTCTTGCCCGTGCGGTTCAGAGTGTTGACCGAGGCGACCTTGACGTTGAAGATCTTCTCGATGGCGAGCTTGATCTCGGCCTTGTTGGCGTTGGGCTCGACGACGAAGGTGTACTTACCCTCGTCGATCAAGCCGTAGCTCTTCTCTGAAACGACCGGCGAGATGATGACGTCGCGCGGGTCCTTGTTGATGTTGGTCATGGCTAGGCCTCCTCAGTGACGTCAGCGGACGAAGCGACAGCCGTGACCGACTTGCCCCTGGCGGGGCCGGCGACGAAAGCGTCGAAGGCTGCCTTGGTGAAGACGATGTCGTCTGACACCAGCACGTCGTAGGCGTTCAGCTGGTCATGGTTGATGACGTGAACGGTTGGGATGTTGCGAACCGCCTTGTAGCTCTCCACGTCGGCGCGTTCGAGAACGACGAGCACGTGAGGGGAGGTGGCGATGGTCGACAGGTAGTCCACTGCGGCCTTCGTGATGCGCTCTTCAGCGATGACGAGGGTCTCGACGACGTGGATACGCTCGCCACGGGCCCGGTCAGAGAGAGCTCCGCGCAGTGCGGCGGCAATCATCTTCTTGGGGGTGCGCTGCGAGTAGTCACGCGGCTGCGGGCCGTGGACGACGCCACCACCGGTCATCTGGGGGGCGCGGATCGAGCCCTGACGAGCGCGACCGGTTCCCTTCTGCTTGAACGGCTTGCGGCCTGCACCGGAAACCTCACCACGACGCTTGGTCTTGTGGGTTCCCTGTCGTGCTGCAGCGAGCTGGGCAACAACGACCTGGTGGATGAGCGGAACGTTGGTTACTGCGTCGAACAACTCGGCGGGCAGTTCGACAGTGCCGGACTTCTTGCCCTTCGTGTCGAGAACGTCGAGCGTTGCGGTGCTAGTTGCGTCGGTCATCTAACTACGCTCCCTTCACTGCGTTGCGAACGAAAACAATGCGGCCACGAGCGCCGGGAACGGCACCCTTGACGAGCAGCAGGCCCTTGTCGGCGTCAACCGAGTGGACGTGCAGGTTGAGCACGGTCACGCGCTCTCCACCCATGCGACCGGCCATGCGCATGCCCTTGAAGACACGGCTCGGGGTCGACGAAGCACCGATGGAACCGGGCTTGCGGTGGTTGCGGTGGGCACCGTGGGATGCGGAGACACCCTTGAAGTTGTGGCGCTTCATCACACCGGCGAAACCCTTACCCTTGCTGGTTCCGACGACGTCGACCTTCTGGCCGGCTTCGAACGTTGCATCAACGGTGAGCTCCTGGCCCGGGGTGTAGTCGCCGGCGTCAGCGGTGCGGACCTCGGTGACGTGGCGGCGAGGCGTGACGCCTGCCTTGTCGAAGTGTCCTGCGTCCGGCTTGTTCACCTTGCGCGGGTCGATCTGGCCGTATGCGATCTGAACCGCGTTGTAGCCGTCAACCTCGGGCGTGCGAATCTGCGTCACGACGTTCGGGGTGATTTCGATAACGGTCACGGGCACGAGCTTGTTGTTCTCGTCCCAGACCTGAGTCATGCCAAGCTTCTTGCCGAGCAGACCCTTGCTGGTCTTGTTCTGGGTAGACATACGTTCCCTAGTCCTTATCCAGCTCAGAGCTTGATCTCGATGTTGACGTCGGCCGGCAGGTCGAGTCGCATGAGCGAGTCGACGGCCTTGGGCGTCGGGTCAATGATGTCGATCAGACGCTTGTGGGTGCGCATCTCGAAGTGCTCCCGGCTGTCCTTGTACTTGTGGGGAGAACGGATGACACACACCACGTTCTTCTCCGTCGGAAGCGGCACCGGGCCGACAACCGTGGCACCCGCACGGGTTACCGTGTCGACGATCTTCCGCGCCGAGGTGTCAATGACCTCGTGGTCATATGACTTAAGTCGAATGCGGATCTTCTGTCCCGCCATTTTTGACTCGCTCTCTGTCTTGCGTCTTACGAATTCCTTCGCATTGGACGCGCTTCTTAGCGTTGAGGACAACGCTGGGCACTACTTGCTGTCGCACCACTGTTTTACTGTCAAGTCTTTGTCGGCTTCCCGCCCCAGGCTCCGCGCACGCAGAGATACCCTGCGTTGCGGCGTGTGCCAGTGTTGGGATTGTCGACCAAGTCGATGTTCTGCTACCCGCGGCCTAGGTTTGCTTGCTCGGTTTCGAACGTGACCTATGCACTGCCTGGCAGTGATTCCGGCACGAAGGCACGGAAATGTTGAACTAGATGAGTCTGACAGAAAGACCGGCATTGTGCAACCCGGGCGTGTCGCGGGGGCCTCCCCCAGCCGGCGGCCCCTGAGGGGGGATGGGGCCGCCGGTGGTCGTGACCGAGGGGGTGTCGTCACGGCTGACACCAGACTGCCAGAACTGAGGATTGTTCACATCCCTTTTTGCCTGCGCCGGGGGCCCCAGTTCGGGTGTCCCCCGAACCCGAACGAACGAATCAGCCCCTGGGACGAAAAAGGGCCCGGCCTTTCGGCCGGGCCCTTCTTCTGGAGCTACAGGTTCAGGATTACTTGAGAACCTTCGTGACGGTGCCGGCACCGACGGTGCGGCCACCCTCACGGATTGCGTAGCCGAGGCCCTCTTCCATGGCGATGGGCTGGATCAGCTCAACGGTCATTTCGGTGGTGTCGCCAGGCATGACCATCTCGGTGCCCTCAGGCAGCGTGATGACGCCGGTGACGTCCGTGGTGCGGAAGTAGAACTGCGGGCGGTAGTTCGCGTAGAACGGGTTGTGACGCCCACCCTCGTCCTTGGACAGGATGTAGGCCGTGCCCTCGAAGTTGGTGTGAGGGGTAACGGAACCCGGCTTGACGACAACCTGGCCGCGCTCAACGTCTTCACGCTTGGTGCCGCGGAGCAGGAGACCACAGTTCTCGCCGGCCCATGCCTCGTCGAGCTGCTTGTGGAACATCTCGATACCCGTGACGATGGTCTTCTGCGTCGGGCGGATGCCGACGATCTCGACCTCGGAGTTGATCGGGAGGGTTCCACGCTCGGCGCGGCCCGTGACGACGGTTCCACGACCGGTGATCGTGAAGACGTCCTCGATCGGCATGAGGAACGGCTTGTCCTTGTCGCGCACCGGGTCCGGGACGCTGTTGTCCACGGCTTCCATGAGCTCGAGGATGGAGTTGGCCCACTTCTCGTCGCCCTCAAGAGCCTTGAGGCCTGAGACGCGAACGACGGGAGCGTTGTCGCCATCGAAGCCCTGGCTGGAGAGCAGCTCGCGAACCTCGAGCTCGACGAGCTCAAGGATCTCTTCGTCGTCGACCATGTCGGACTTGTTGAGCGCAACGAGCAGGTACGGAACGCCGACCTGCTTCGCGAGCAGAACGTGCTCGCGGGTCTGCGCCATCGGGCCGTCGGTAGCGGCAACCACGAGGATCGCGCCGTCCATCTGGGCAGCACCGGTGATCATGTTCTTGATGTAGTCGGCGTGGCCGGGTGCATCGACGTGAGCGTAGTGACGCGCAGGCGTCTCGTACTCGACGTGTGAGATGTTGATCGTGATACCGCGCTGGCGCTCTTCGGGAGCCGAGTCGATCGACGCGAAGTCGCGCTGAACGTTCGTCTTCGACGGGTACTTGTCAGCAAGCACCTTGGAGATGGCGGCGGTAAGGGTGGTCTTGCCGTGGTCAACGTGACCGATCGTACCGATGTTTACGTGCGGCTTGGTCCGCTCGAACTTGGCCTTAGCCACTATGGTCCTCCTCAGGACTGATGTAACGAAGCCGGGCACTGGTTTGCGACCGGTTTGCTACGGGGATTTGTGTGTTTATGTTACTAGGTTGCGACGGGGGATTGCACAGGAGAGGCTCCAGGCCCTCCCCCGCCGCAGGGCGATTACTCGCCCTTGCTCTTCTGGATGATTTCCTCGGCGACTGCCTTCGGAACTTCCGCGTAGCTTTCGAACGTCATCGAGTACACGGCGCGGCCCGAGGTCTTGCTCCTCAGGTCACCGATGTAACCGAACATCTCCGACAGCGGCACCTTGGCGGCGATCACCTTGACGCCGGACGCGTCTTCCATCGACTGGATCTGTCCGCGGCGGGAGTTGATGTCGCCGATGACGTCGCCCATGTACTCCTCGGGGGTACGCACCTCGACGGCCATGAGCGGCTCGAGAAGAACCGGGTCAGCCTTGCGTGCGGCCTCCTTGAAGCCCATCGATCCGGCGATCTTGAACGCCATTTCAGACGAGTCAACATCGTGGGCGGCTCCGTCGAGCAGGATCGCCTTCACACCGACGAGCGGGTAACCGGCGAGGATTCCGACCTGGAGTGCGTCCTGGAATCCGGCATCGATGGAGGGGATGTACTCGCGAGGGATACGACCACCGGTGACCTTGTTGTCGAACTCGTAGGTCTTCTCAGCGGAGATCTCGAGCGGCTCGAGGCCGAACTGGATCTTCGCGAACTGGCCCGATCCACCCGTCTGCTTCTTGTGGGTGTAGTCGTGCTTCGGGACGGCGCGGCGGATCGTCTCGCGGTAGGCGACCTGGGGCTTGCCCACGTTCGCCTCAACCTTGAATTCGCGCTTCATGCGGTCGACGAGGATGTCGAGGTGGAGTTCGCCCATGCCGTGAATGACGGTCTGGCCGGTCTCCTGGTTCTGCTCGACGCGGAACGTCGGGTCCTCTTCGGCGAGCTTCTGGATGGCTGTTCCCAGCTTCTCCTGGTCC
Source organism: Mycetocola sp. 2940 (assembly GCF_040548835.1). Taxonomy (NCBI): domain Bacteria; kingdom Bacillati; phylum Actinomycetota; class Actinomycetes; order Micrococcales; family Microbacteriaceae; genus Mycetocola; species Mycetocola sp. 2940. Next base: position 81,462 of record NZ_JBEPSK010000005.1, on the reverse strand, counting down.
TGCTTCGTCTTCGGCTCGATGGCGACCGAGATGACGGGCTCAGGGAAGGTCATCGACTCGAGAACGACCTGGTCGCTCGGGTCGCAGAGGGTGTCACCGGTTGTCGTGTCCTTGAGGCCGATCACCGCGTAGATGTGGCCGGCGGTCACGAAGTCGACCGGGTTCTCCTTGTTGGCGTGCATCTGGAAGATCTTGCCGATGCGCTCCTTCTTGCCCTTGGTCGAGTTGATGACCTGGGCACCGGAGTCGAGCCGGCCGGAGTAGACGCGCACGTAGGTGAGGCGACCGAAGAACGGGTGCACCGCAACTTTGAACGCCAGCGCCGCGAACGGCTCGGAGGCATCCGGGTGACGGAGGATGATCTTCTCTTCGTCGCGCGGGTCGCGGGCTTCGGTTGCCGGCACGTCGAGCGGGTTCGGCAGGTAGTCGATGACGGCGTCGAGCATCGGCTGGACGCCGCGGTTCTTGAACGCCGAGCCACAGAGGACCGGGTAGATCTCGCTGTTGACGGTGAGCTTGCGGATCGCGGCCTTGATCTCTGCGACAGAAAGCTCTTCGCCACCGAAGTACTTCTCGAGCAGCGCGTCATCGGTCTCGGCGACGGTCTCGAGGAGGAGCTTGCGGTATTCAGCAGCCTTCTCGACGAGGTCGGCCGGGATTTCCTCGATGGCGTACTTGGCGCCCATCTCGACGTCACCCTTGGAGTCTCCGCGCCAGGTCAGCGCGCGCATCTCGACCAGGTCGACGACGCCCTCGAAGTCGCTCTCAGCGCCGATGGGCAGCTGGATGACGAGGGGCTTGGCGCCGAGGCGCTTGATGATGGTGTCGACGGTGAAGTAGAAGTCAGCGCCGAGCTTGTCCATCTTGTTGACGAAGCAGATGCGCGGGACGTCGTACTTGTCGGCCTGGCGCCAGACGGTCTCGGACTGGGGCTCAACGCCCTCCTTGCCGTCGAACACGGCGACGGCGCCGTCGAGGACGCGGAGCGAACGCTCCACCTCGACGGTGAAGTCGACGTGACCGGGGGTGTCGATGATGTTGATCTGGTTGTTGTCCCAGAAACAGGTGGTGGCAGCAGAGGTGATCGTGATTCCACGCTCCTGCTCCTGCTCCATCCAGTCCATCGTGGAGGCACCGTCGTGGGTCTCGCCGATCTTGTGGTTGACGCCCGTGTAGAACAGGATGCGCTCAGTCGTGGTGGTCTTACCGGCATCGATGTGCGCCATGATGCCGATGTTGCGGACCTTGTTCAGGTCGGTGAGCACGTCAAGTGCCACGGGGTTCCTCCAGGAAGTTGAATGTGGGTTGGTCGAACGGGCGGAGCGGATGCCCCGGCGCGGTTGCCGCGCCGGGACATCCGTTCGCGGCTACCAGCGGTAGTGAGCGAAGGCCTTGTTCGACTCGGCCATCTTGTGGGTGTCTTCGCGGCGCTTGACCGCGGCACCGAGGCCGTTTGATGCGTCGAGGATCTCGTTGGTGAGACGCTCGGTCATCGTCTTTTCGCGACGGCCCTTGGCGTAGGTGGTGAGCCACCGGAGCGCGAGGGTGTTCGCACGGTGAGGCTTGACTTCGATCGGCACCTGGTAGGTCGAACCGCCGACGCGGCGTGACCGGACCTCGAGGGTCGGGCGAACGTTGTCGAGAGCCTTCTTGAGGGTGACGACGGCGTCCTGGCCGTTCTTCGACGACACGCCTTCGAGCGCGGTGTAGACGATGCGCTCGGCGAGGCCCTTCTTGCCGTCAACGAGGATCTTGTTGACGAGCTGGCTGACGATCGGTGCGCCGTAGACGGGGTCTGCGACGACGGGGCGCTTCGGTGCTGGTCCCTTACGAGGCATTACTTCTTCTCCATCTTTGCGCCGTAACGGCTGCGAGCCTGCTTGCGGTTCTTCACGGCCTGCGTGTCGAGCGCGCCGCGGATGATCTTGTACCGGACACCCGGGAGGTCCTTCACTCGTCCGCCACGGACGAGGACCATCGAGTGCTCCTGGAGGTTGTGGCCTTCACCTGGGATGTAGGCGGTGACCTCGGTGCCGTTGGAGAGCTTCACACGAGCGACCTTGCGCATCGCCGAGTTCGGCTTCTTCGGGGTGGTGGTGTACACACGGGTGCATACGCCACGCTGCTGGGGGTTGGCCTTCAGGGCGGGAGCCTTGGTCTTGGTGACCTTCGGCGTGCGACCCTTGCGGACCAACTGCTGAATGGTTGGCACTACTTCTCCTTGTTTTTGCTGCACGGTGACAGCTGCAATGTGTTTGCTAGCATTCGCACGAGGCGAGTTCGTTTGGACCCACCGGCATCGCAGAAGAGCGTTGCTTCAGTGGTGGGTATGCCGTGGGGGCTGGCGCATGAGCTATCCGACCCAATGGCGTGAGTTGCCGACCTCGTCACCGGCCCGTCGGGACGACTTCGAAGCGTGACAAAGCACACACCTTGGAAATTGTAGCCGCCGGGGGTGTTCCGGTCAAATAGCGGGGGCTCACCGAGCAATGCCGCCCGGTCACCAGGATGGCGGCGAGTCGAGTTCCAGGGTGAGGTCGGCGAGCAGCGCTTCGATCTGTGGTTCGACGTACTGGGCGACCGCCGCCTGGATCCGCTCGCGGTGCGCCTCGATCGAGATGCACACGAGCTTGCCCGCGTGGATGGCGCACTCGTCGGCGAGGCGGATCTCGGTGCGCAGCGCCGCCTTCTCCTCGTCGGTGAGGGGCACGGGCAGCTCGTCGTCGTCGGCGGGTTCCTCCCCCGCCAGCCCGGCGAGGGTGAAGAGATAGGGCTCCCCCGGTACCGGCTCCGGGTCGACCGGGAGGCCGTCGTACTCGGGTTCGAGTCCGCGTTCCGGCCGGTACTGGCGTTCCCGGCGGAGTTCCGCCTCCCGCAGTTCCCGCTGGAGGAGCGGGAGGTTGCGCTGGGTGTAGTCGTCGACGATATCGTCGACGATCGCCTTGACCCGCGTCGAGAGCCCGTGCTGCACGGCGTGGGGAACGTCATGGTCGAGCCCGACCGCGGCCATGATCGGCGAGCCGAAACACCGGCGGCACAACCGGGTGCGTCCCCGGTGCGTGGACGGTTGCCAGCGCGGCAGCCAGCGCAGCCACGCGTCGACTGCCTGACTCACTCGCGTGTCGAGCGACCGGTCCATGACTCTGAGAGTACTCGCCCTATCGCTCCCACGGCCACAAAGGACGCGCCGGATGTTCCCCACCGCTGCCGAGGACGAGCATGTAGGTGACCGCGATCGCCGCTGCCAGGACGCCGACGGCGATCGCATACCCGCTGAGCGCGGAACCGGCGGCGAAGAGGACCATTGAGAAGAGCTGGGCTGTCGCGATCGAGTAGGCGAACGCGCCGACGAGCACGTAGACGACGTAGCTGACGATGCCGATCAGCACGGCCCGGCCGAGCGGGAGCCGCACCGGGTCGCCGATCGACGCGGCGATCGCCTCGTGGAGGTCTTTCTCATACCTCCGCCCGATGCCGAGCAGGTAGAGGAGCACGGTGACCACGGCGGATCCGGTGGCGACGGGGCCGACGAGGGGGCCGGCATCCGTCTGGGAGACCACGTCGGTGTCGGTGAGGAGGCTGAGGAAACCGAACGCGCAGACGACGAGAGCGAAGTACAGCACGGCGGCGAAGATCGCGAGGGTATAGGGGAAGGATGCCGGTCGCTCGCCCTGTCCCGGATTCGACATGGGCTCAGCCGACGGCGACGTGCACCCGGTACTCGCCGAAGCGCACGTCCGTGTCGGCGGGAATCGGCGTGGCGACTTCCGGCGTGCACAGGGTCTCGGTTCCGTCGTCAGCGAGAAGGACCGTGCCGTTCGTCGAGTTGAGGTCGAGGACCCAGATCGTGCCGTCGGAGATGCCGAGGATGGCGTGCGTCTTCGAGACACTGCGCTCGACGTCGTGCAACCGGGCGCGTTCCGTCACGCCGTAGCCCTCCTGCGGCTGCGGGTCGCGACCGACGATGAGGCCGTTCTCGAGCGGGAGCACTCGGCCGTCGGGCAACTCCAGCCGCGGGTTGGGAAGGGACGTGACCACGGGGGCCGGAGCGGTGACCGGAGCGGTGACCGGCGCGACAGGGACACCGGCTGGGTTCGGGGTGGGTGCGGCGCCGAACTCGGGCCGGGCCACGGGAACAGGGATGCCGTGGTCAGACGACGGCACGGTATCGAGTGACGGCTCCATGCCGGGCGGCATCCCGATTTTGCGGACGGGGGCTGCCGGGTCGGATGCGGGCAGGGGCGGACGCGGCGGGATCTCGAACCCGTTCCACTCGTTTCCGCCGGTCGTGCTCATTTCTTCCCTCTGTCCGTGTGCCCGGGCCGCGTGCCGGGTGCCGTGAGGCGTTCGGTCACCGTTCGTACCGAGTTGATCCGGAACCGGCTCGCCTGTCGGCGCCACCAGCCTACCTCCGCGGCCGCACCGGCCGAGGATTCCGTCGTCGTCTGCCACAGGGCTTCGATCCGCTCTTCGGCCAGGTCACGCCCGGAGAACACGGCTTCATCCGTGCCGTGCGCGAGGCGGGTGAGGGTGGCGACGCCGCCGGGGTGTTCGCGGGCGGGATCCGCGGGCCCCGGGCGGGTCTCGACCTGGCTGCCGAGGTTTGCGGCGACCATCCGCCGTGTCCCGGTTTCGGGCAGCACGTAGCCGACTTCGGCGTAGCGGTCGAGCATTTCGTCCCAGGCGCCTGCGGCCCGGGCGTCAGCGGCGTCTGCGTTGCGGCGGCGACGCATCCGGCGCCGTTTGATCGCGGCGACGATGAGCAGCGGCACGATGTAGAGCAGAAGCAGGATGCCGACGCCGCCGCTGAGGATCCAGACCCAGAGCGGAACGGAGGCGGCCTCCTCGGTCTTGTCGTCGTCTTCGCTGTCGTTGATGTCGACCTCGGTGAGCAGGTCGTCGTCCTGCTTCTCGGCCCGCGGCGGCTGGCGCACCTGCGGCTGGGGCTCGGTCTTGGGCTTCGGGTTCTGGTCCTGCGGGATTTCCTTCTCGTCGGGAGTCGGGGCGAAGCTGATCCAGCCGACGCCCTCGAACGGGACTTCGACCCATGCGGTGACGTCCTCACCGGTCACCGCGACGGTGGCGCCTTCCTCCACGTTCTCCGGAGCGAAGCCCATCACGACCCGGGCCGGGTACCCGAGCGACCGGGCCATCAGCGCGAAGGCCGCAGCGAATTGTTCTTCATCGCCGATCATCTGGTTGCGGGTGAACAGTTCCTCGATCCGGTCGGCGCCGTGACCGGCTCGCGACGGAACACTGTCGGAGGCGAGACCGTGGCTGAGGAACCCGTTGATCTTGATCGCCTGCTCCATGGCACGCAATCGGTCGATCGGGGTCGTGGCGGTGCCGACGTATTCGGCGGCCTTGGCGGCGACGACGTCGGGGACCCGCTCGACGATGGGAAGTTCGACCGGCGCGACCGGCACGGCGGCGAGGGCTTTGTCGCTGTAGGCGTCCTGCACGTCCGCTGTGAAGCTGTACCGGTCGCCCCTGCCGACGCCCGACGTCACGACGGTGGTCGCCGTGGCCGAGTTGTAGCGCAGGTCGGGTGTCTTGTCGATCGGTTCGGCCGGCAGGGCGAGGGTGTCGGGGTAGCCGACCACGGGGAGCCAGACGCCGGAGTACCCGTCGACGGTGACGCTGATCGAGCGGCCTCCCGACGAATCGAGCAGCGTCGGCGTCGGCAGGTCGTCGCCGACGAGACGGAACGATCCGGAACCGTCGGTCTGGTCCTCGGCGCCGGAGACGTCCCAGAGCCGGCCGTCGTAGCTGTCCATGACGGCGAGCCGAACCCGGTCGGATGCCGCCAGCCCGGTGACCGAGAACAGCTCGGTCTCGCCCAGGTCCTTGGTGTATTTGCGGAAGCCGCTGAGCGGGCTCGGGTAGTCCTGCGGGTCGAACGGCGGCACGACCTCGTCGCGGAGGACGAAGCGCGACTCGGGCGCCGGAATGAGGATCGACCCGGCGACGGCGGCAACGAGCACGGCGGCCACCGCGACGATCCCGCTGCCGACGAGTTTCGTGCGGCCCCGTCCTTTGCGTTCCTGGAGGCTGGCGTTGGTCGCCGCGCCTCGACGCCAGCCGAGCCAGAGCAGGGCCAGAACAGCGAACGAGATACCACGCACTGTGGCGAGGAACGGTGTCGAGGTTCCGTAGAGAACGCCGAGCAGGTAGAGGGCGGCCGGGCCGACCAGCAGCACCGAGAGCCGCCCTGCCGAACGGTCCTGGCGCGGGAGCCAGCGGAGCGTGAGCACCGTCGTGACGAGGCCGACCAGGCAGGCAGCCGCATACGGAAGAACAGTGATGTAGTCGGGGGCACCGACGGGGGCGGCAAGGGTGATGATGTCGGCCCAGCCGAACACGGCGCCGAGCGCCAGTCCGCGGAGAGTTGTCAGGGTCGGCAGCACGGCGAACAGGGCATACCCGGGCATCGCGAGGGCGCTGCCGAGCACGAAGTAGCACAGGATGGCGCCGAGCCCGGTGACGAAGGCGTGAAACCGGAACAGGTGCGACAGGTAGCCGGCCGCCGTCCCGACGAGGAGCCCGCCGAGGCCGGCGAGCAGGAAGCCGGAATCGCTGAACGCCGGCGCGAGTCCCCACACGCCCAGCGCCGACAGCGCGCTCACCACGGCGAGGTCGCGCCAGGTGGCCGGAGTGACCGTTCCCCGCGGGAGCTTCGGGGCCGGCGGCCTGGGGGTCTTCGGCGGTGTGGCTGCCTTCGCCGGTTTGGCTGCCTTCGGTGCTGTGGGTGCCTTCTCGCTCATACTGCCCTCGCCATCACGCGAGGCAGGTCACCGATGGCGCCGAGGGTGACGATCGAGAGCCCGGCGACGTCCTGCACACGGGGCCGCGAACCGTGCTCGATCCGCAGGGCGATCACGTTGGTCTCTCCGCCGAAGAGGCGCTGGATCGCTCGGTAGTCGGGCGCTTCCATCGCCGAACCGGCCACGATCACGACGACGCTGGGCGGCGGGAGACGCTTCGTTGCTTCGCGGGCGAAGTCCCGCGGCGTGGCCGTCGAGCCGAGGATCTTCTCGATGCGGCAGCTGTCGTCGAGGAGGCTCGTCACCGAGTGGGTCTTGAGAATGCGTCCTTCGGTGACGACGCTGATCTGGGTGCCGTCGCGGATGACCTGCGCACCGACGGATGCCGTCACCGAGACGGCGAGTTCGAACTCATCGTCGTTGGCGTAGTAGCGGTCGTCGCTCGAATGGATGATGGTGAGCTGGCTGCGCCTCGACTCTTCGAACTGGCGCACCATGAGCTGCCCGGTGCGGGCTGAGGTGCGCCAGTGGACGTAGCGCACGTCGTCGCCGGTCACGTAGGCGCGCAGCGCGTGGAACGAGATGTCGGTGTTGGTGATCTTCTTGGTGACCTGGCCCTCGAGGTCGCGGACGAGCCCCGCGGCCGTCGGGTGCAACCGGGCGGTGACCGGGTGGACGAACAGTTCGATCTGGTCGGTCCAGCGCACCGCGCGCCGGAACAGGCCGAGCTGGTCGCCGCGGATCGACACGGCAGGGCCGGCGAGGATCACCGCGCGCCGGTTGGTGGGGACGGCGAAGAGTTCCTCGGTCTCGGCTCCGGGCTGGAGGGATCCGATCGAGAACGCGGCCAGGCCCTGACCGACGGGGACCTCGAGCGTTGTCGCCGTCGACACCTTCTTGCCGGTGTTCGTGACGAGGACGCGGCCGATCGCCCGCTCCCCCACGGTCACCCGCCGCGGGGTGAGCGCGATGTCGACGGCATACGTGGCGCGTCCGATCAGGAACAGCGCGGCGACGGCCAGCGCGGCGAAGAGGGTGATGGCCACGACGGTGAGCTCGGCCCAGCCGAGCAGCAGCCCCGCGACCAGGGCGACGACGGCGCTTCCGAGAACGAGTGCGCCGAGCCCGCTCACCACCGCGAGGTACGGCTTGACGGTCGTCCACAGCCAGAGCGCCCACGACGAAACGATGCGCGCCAGCCAGACGAATGGCCCGCGGGCGTTCGCAGCGGCCCGCTTCATCCCGGCGAGACGCGAACCCCGCGGCGCGGCATCGCTCCGACCTGCCGCCGGGGCCCGGTCGACGGGCTGCGCATCCTCAACCGGGTCGTCAAGCACCGCCGCGTCGGGCTCGGTCGTGACTGTGCTGCTCATGGGGCTCCGAAACCGGGGATCTACGCGGCGCGGTGGGCGGGAACGGGCATCTCGACGAGGATGCCTGCGACGACATCCTCTGCCTTGACGCCGGCGAACTCGCTCTCGGCGTCGACGATCAGACGGTGCGCGAGCACCGGGACGGCGAGGGCATTCACGTCGTCGGGCGTCGCGTAGGTCCTTCCGTGGGCAAGGGCCCAGGTCTTGATCATCCGGGCGAGTGCCAGGCCGCCGCGCATGCTGGAGCCGAGCGCGATGTCCTTGTGCGAGCGCGTCGCGTGCACGATGTCGGTGATGTATTCCATCACCGAACGGTCGACGTGCACCGCGGATGCCAGCTGCGACATCGCGATCAGGGACGGCCCGCCGATGATCGGGTTGATCTGTGCGGCACGCGAGCGGTTGGCCGAGTCGAGAAGCAGGTCGACGGCGGTGGCCCGGTCCGGGTAGCCGAGCGACGTCTTGATGAGGAACCGGTCGAGCTGCGCTTCGGGCAGCTTGTAGGTTCCGGCCTGCTCGACCGGGTTCTGGGTCGCGATGACCATGAACGGCTTGCCGACCGGGTAGCTCTCACCGTCGACGGTGACCTTACCCTCCTCCATCACCTCGAGCAGGGCGGACTGCGTCTTCGGCGACGCGCGGTTGATCTCGTCGGCGAGGACGACGGAGGCGAAGATCGGTCCCTTGTGGAACTCGAACTTGTTCGTCGCCTGGTTGTAGATCGTGACGCCGGTGACGTCGGACGGCAGCAGGTCGGGCGTGAACTGGATGCGCGAGTTCGTGCCCTCGAGCGTGTTCGCGAGGGCTTTCGCGAGCACTGTCTTGCCCGTGCCGGGGAAGTCCTCGAGCAGCACGTGCCCCTCGGAGAGCATGGAGGCGATCACGAGTTTGATCGTCTCCTCCTTGCCGAGGATCGCCAGGCTCACGTTGGTCACGAGCGAGTCGAAGGCTCCGGCGAACCATTCGGACTGTTCTTGCGTTACTGACATCTATAGTCCCCACGTCATTCTGTTAGAAGGAATTCTGGTGCCGTCGCGTGGATCGATCACTTCGATCCAGTGCTCACCCTTGTACTCGTTGTAGCAACCCGAGGTCCACGAGGCGTTGCCGTTCCCGTTGGTCGTGTACGTGCCACCGGTCCGCGGCGCAGCGGACTCGTAGTCCCAGGTGTTCGGCCCGTTGGACACGCCGGGCCCGCGGCAGAACACCCGGAGCTTGGTGTTCGCCGGAAAATCGCTGACGGTGAACTTGTGGTACATCCCGTCCTCGTTGCCCGTGAGCCTCACGGACGGCGAGGGTGGCGGCGGTGGTGGCGGATCTGCGACGTTGACCGCGTTTGATTCCTGCCACGGCCCGCAGTCGAACTGCCCGCACGCCTGCACGCTGACCGTGTAGTTTCCCTTACCCACGTTGCCCTTTGTCGCCGAACGCGCGGTCGTCGAATCTCCGCCGCCGCCCGAGAACGTCCAGTTGTAGTTCTTGATCAGGCCGCCATCGTCGGACGGAGCATTCCATGTCGCTCTCAGCGTGGTCGGCGCATCGCCTCCCTCGTTCCTGAGCGTCACGTCCCGGGGTGCACCAGGCGTGCCGTACGAGGTCGCCGAGGCAGACGGCGACTTCTCACTGTCGCCGACCTTGTTCGTCGCGAACACGGTGAAGGAGTATTGCGTTCCGTTCTGCCCGGCGAATTCGATGGTCTCGCCGGCCTGTGCCCGGCGGACGACCGAGTCGCCCCCTCCGGTGCGCGTCACCGTGTAGCCGGTGATCGCGGCGCCGTTGCTCGACGGCGACGGATTGACCGTGGCTCGGATCTTCTCGGGAACCGCGGCGAGTTTCGGAGCAGGCGGCTGGTCGGGCGCACTCGTGACCATGACGTCGGCACGTCCCTGGACGTGCCTGTTCACGTCCTCCGTGGCATCCTCGATCTTGTAGATCACGCTGATCTGCTGGGTCTTGTCCGGGCCGGGGGTGATGATGAGGTTCGACCCGCTGATCGAGACCGTCGCGTTCGCCCCGTTGCTCACGTCGGCCGTGAGAATTCTCAACGGCGTACCGGGGAACGGGTTGAAGTCGTTGGCGAGGACCGGGAGGGTGACGGCTCTGCTGGAGCGCCCGTCCGGGTAGGAGTCGTCCACCGCGCTCGGCAGCGGCTGCGAGGACGACACGACCCGCACGTGGACAGTGCCCGGGATGGTGAACGTGCCGTAGCTGACCGTGAAGTTCAGTGTCGTCGCCGTTCCCGGCTGCACACCGAACGGCGCCGACACCGACAGGGTCGAGCCGGACAGCCCGGCCACGATGCCTCCGGTCGCCGCGGAGAGTCCGTTGTAGGTGAGCGAGGCGAGCACGTCGGGATTGGGATGGTCGCTCGACAGCCGCAGGTCGAGGGTTTCAGGGTCGGCGCCGGCTTCGATGGTGATCTCCGGAGGAGTGAAGGTCGGTGCGACGTCCTTCATGTCGGGGTCGCCGACGGTGATCGGCAGCACAAGGATGGCAACGCCCGTGCTCGAGCCATCGGTTGCTTCGAAGGAGATGCTTCCCGGCCCGCGGTAGTCCCTTTGCGGGGTGAACGTCAACGTCTGGTCGTCGACGAAGTTCGGCCTGCCGTCGCTGCTGATCGAACTCACCGTTCCCGCCCCGGTGATCCGGATCTTCTTGCCGGTGGGCGATTCGGCGATGTCGGACAGCTTCCACGTGCGCGTCTCGTTCATGTCGACGTATTGCGTCGGCAGGTTGAGCTTGATTCGCGGCGGTAGGCCGTCGGAGAACGGCGGGACAACGATGAAGGCGGCCGCGCTGAGATCGTCCGTCGTGTTCGTCAGCCGGTAGGCGACCGCGCTGCGTGCGTCGCCGAGGGTGACGCGAACCAGGCCGTTCTCGAGCCGTTCGGCGCTGGCCGCGTTGGGCCCTTCGACCGAGATCTCGAGATCCTCGACACGACCGCCGGAATTGTTTGCCCCCGCGGTCACATCGATGTCGATCGTCTTCTCGCCGAGGACCTCGTCCGGTTCGAGAATGTGATCGATGGCCGTCGGCGGCGCGATCGACGCCTCATTCGTCACGCGCACCTGGACGAAGGCGGTGTCGAATCCTCCCTGGCCGTTGGTGATCTCGTAGCGGACGACGAAGCTTGTCTCTTCGTCGGGAGCTTCGATCTCGACGGACTTCTTGTTCTTGACGACAGCGGTGACGCCCTCGGGTACGTCCCTGAGCTTCTTGCTGACCTCGATCGTGTAGCCGTTGGGGTCGGAGTCGTTGCCGAGCACCGGCACGGTTGCGACCCTGCCGGGCTGCACCTCGATGGTGTCGTCCACAGCGATCGGCGGGGAATCCTGCGCCGGCCTCTCGATGACGCCGATCCGGACGACGCCGATTGCTGTCGCACCGTAGACGTCGCGGACCTCGTAGCTGAAGACGTCTGTGCCGGCGGAGGTGGGTGCTGCGGTGTAGGTGAAACTTGTGCTCGTGGAATCGGTGACGGTTCCCAGGGTGGGTGCCGTCGAGAGGGCGCTGAAGACCACCGAATCGCCGTTCGGGTCCAGGCCGTCGAGCGGCACGTTGACGGTGACGGACGAATCGGCGAAAACGCGTGCTGTGAGCGTCTTCGGGGCCGGCGCTTCGTTCACCTTCTTGTCGGCGGCGACGACGTTGAATGTGACCGTGGCCACATCCTGCTGCTTGAAGTCGTCGGTGACGGCATACGTGGCCGCGTAGACCCCCGGCTCGAGCGGCGCCTGGAATCGAACCCGGTCGGCGGCGACGAAGGCGAGGCCCGCCGAAACCGGTTGGGCGAGGTCGGGCGACAGCGTCATCACCGCATTGTCGGGGTGGATGTCGTTGTCGAGCACGGGGACGCTGGCGATGTCTCCCGCCCGGACGGTCACGAGATCGTCCGACGCGATCGGCGCCTGGTGCTTCGTCAGCGGCGGAACCGGCACGATCGCAACCGTGCTCTGGGTTTCGTTCACGCCGTCCGACACCGTGTAGCTGAACTGCAGTTGCTCGGTCACGGCGGCGCTCGACGTCACCCGGACCACCGACGAGTTGAGCACTTCGATTGACAGCACCCGGGCCTCGTCGGGGATGTCGAGGGAACGCAGGGCGAGCACCTTGCCGCTGGGCGACACGTCGTTGGTGAGCACGTTGACGACGGTGGGCTCGTTGGGGCGCAGGTACCCGGTGTCGTGGACGGCGATCGGAGCCTGCGCCTGCTCGGGAACGTCCTTGACGTCGACCCGCAGCATCCCGATACTCGTCGCCGGACCCGCGCCGACGGTGTACTGGATGTAGTAGGTTCCGGTCTTGCCCGAGACGACCTGCATCGAGTTGGTGTCGGGCTTGAGGGTGACCGAGAGTCCCCCGGCCAGGGCCTCCGCGCCGAGGAGGGACAGCTGCGAGCCGTTGGTGGAGAGGTCGTTCTCGAGCGGGAACGCCTCGACCGGTTCGCCGACGAAGGTCTCGACGTGGTCGGGTGTGCCGATCGGGTTGAGCGTGCCAGCCGCCTTGACGTCGACGACGAAGGTTCCGGATGCCGTCTCGGTGCCATCCGAGACGACGTAGACGATGTCGCGCGGGCCGAGCTGCGCCGACGTATGGGTGACGGTCACGAAGCCCTGATGCGAGAACCGCACGAGGTCGCCGCTGTCGCTCGCCGCCGACTGCAGGAAGACGTCGTCGCCGTCGGGGTCACGCCAGTCGATCAGGGGGTTGTAGGTGATGCTCTGGCCGGCTTCGACCGACACCGCGCCCTTGCGCTGCTCGACGGGTGCGCCGTTCGCCTCGGCTGGCATGATCGTGACGCTGACATTCGCCTCAGAGACACCGCCGGAGCGGCCGTCGGAGACGGAGTACCGGAACGAGACGGTACCCGCGGACTGCTCGGGGTTCGGCGTGAACTGGAGCGCGCGTCCGCCGTCGATGAACTCGACGGTTCCCGACTCGGGGGCGAGCCCCTGGAGGTTCCGCCCGATGGTGAGAACATCGCCGTCGGGGTCGGTGTCGTTGTCGAGAACCGGAAGGATGGTGCTCTTGCCCGGGCGGGCGCCGAGGAGGTCGTCACGCGCGATCGGCGGGCGGTTCTGTTCGGTGCGGTCGGCGAGGGTGTCTTCGAACGACTGGGTGGATGCTTTTTCGTCGCCTTCCTCGCCGTCGTCTTCCTGGGGCGGGGTGACTTCCTCCCAGTTCTTGACGAGCCGCATGTTCGCGTCGACGAGCCAGACGTCGCCGGTCTGCAGGTTGTTCAGGGCGATGACGTTGCGGTTGACCCGGAACTCGAGGGTCGCTCCTTCGGCGAGCGGCTCGATGTCCTGGCGAGACGGGGGCGCCTCCCCGCAGACGGCGAGGTACCGGCTCGCGCCGGACCAGGCGCCGTGGGCACAACCGTTGAGATTCACCGGCGAGGAGACCTCGCCCGGCTTCGTCACCGGGTTCGTGATGTTGGCTTTGATCGTCTGCGGTGTGCTGTCGTTGAGCCTGGCGCGAAGGAGGGAGGAGCCGGTGGCGACGATCACTTCACCGTCGGTGGCGCTGACCTGCTGAATCTGGAGGCCCTTGTCCGGCAGCTCGATCGACGTTTCGGCATCCGTGACGAGGCGGTTCTTGGCCAGGTCGAGGATGACGGCCTGCTCCCCCGCAGCCGTGAGCTGGTACTCGGTGAGCTTTGGGAGGGGGGTGACGGTCGGTTCGCCGCCGGCGGCTGGGTACGCGTAGAGCTTCTTCTTGGTCGGGGACACGGCGAAGACGGTGCCCTCGCTCGAGACGACGCTCTGCGCGTCCGCCCCGAGTTTCGCGATCGGTTCGGTGTCGATCGTCGAGAACCGCAGCTCCTCGGCCGTGGGGGTGACCCAGAGCTCGCCGGTGTCGGGTTCGAGGATCGACAGGGTCGTGTCGCCGAGCGACAGCGCCGAGTTGGGCGGGAGTTCCGCGCGCTCGACGAGCGTCGTGAAGGCGGAGTCGATCCGTTCGACGCTGGACGCTGAGCGGTCGTGCAGAAGCACGTTCTCGCCGTTCTGCAGCACGTCGATGTCGTTGGAGACCGCGGCGACAGAGGCGTTGAGCTCTTCGATCTGCCGGTTGAGACGCCCGGCCATGAGTTCGGAACTGTTGGTGACCCAGACGTCCCGCGCGCTGAGGTCGACATCGGTGACCGGGAAGCCCTCGTGGAGCACAGCGACGGTGACCGGCACCGCGACGAGGACGGAGAGCGCGACGACGGAGGCCGTGACTTTGCGCCCCTTGAGCCACTTCAGCACGCTGACGTCCCCCCACGATCACGTTGAATTTCGGTTCCTGGAACAAATCTCCCCGGCAGGATCCGGGTCTACGCTAACAGGTTGTCCAGCGCCCTCTTGCAAACGCTTGCAGAGGCCCTGAATCCCGGTCGCCGTCACGCGTCGGGCGGGACGGTCGCTTCCGTTTGCTTCTCGCGATCGAGCAGGACCAGGTCTGCGGCGTCGACCAGCCGCGACGACACGGCGTACTCGACGAGGCGGGCACGCCGTCCTGTCGCGAGTTTGCTTCGGCCGCCTCGCAGCCCGCGCACCCCGATCCGGTCGAGCTTGTCGCAGACGTTGTCGAGTTTGCGGTTGAACGCCGTCTGCGTCCAGCCGAGCCGCACCGCGGCATCCGCCGACGCCGGGATCTCGCCCCGGCCCGGGGAGTCCTGCCGCAGCACGTTCTCGGCGAGCGCCACAATCAGCAGCCGCTGGCTGCTCGTCAGGTGCACCGGCCCGACGGTCGTCGTGCCGGCCTGCAGCGTCGTGAGCGACGTCGTGCCGAAGTACTCGGCTTCGGAGTGGATCGTGAACTCGTAGGTGGTGGAGCCCGCGCTGAACATCACCTGCAGTTCGGGGAACACGACGGGAAGCCGCGCTCCGGGTGCGAGCCAGGCCTGGACCTGGCCGGTCGTGTCGGTCACCGTTGCAGCCAGCAGGTTGCCCACGTTCGACAGCCACCACAGGTCGTTCTCGTGGCTGATCGAGAGGAACCGGCGGTGCAGGAACGGGTTCTCATCGATGACGAGGTCTGATTCCCGGCCGACGAAGAACGGCTGGTCGGGGGTCAGGTCGTACCATTCCCCGCAGAACTCGATCCGTGGCGCCTTCATTTGCTGCACATCTCCAGGGGCTCTGTCGACAGCTTGCCGCTCGTGCGGACGATGACGACCTCGACGCAGACCTGCGTGTTCGAGTCGACGCCCTCGATCGTGGTCAGTCCGTGCTCTGTCGGGGTTTTCGCACCCTCGTTCGGGCCGTCGCTGCGGTTCCAGATGAATCTGTCGCCGTCCTGGGGTTCCGGGTTCTCCCATTCGAACGTGACCTGGCTGCCGTCGGTGCTGGGCGTCACCGCTACCGCTGCGGGCGTCGGGACGCCGAGGGTGATGATGTCGGAGGAGGCGGTCGGGGTCGGCCTGGCATCGGTCCCGGTGGGCGCGAAGACGACAGCGGCGGCGACCACGCTTCCGATCACCAGCACGCTGGCGGCGCCGGCAACGATCGGCCAGAGCCTGCGCCGCGGAGCTGCCGCCGGTTCCGGTTCGGGCTCCCCCTGGGCCCGCGGGCGGACGACCGTGTGTTCCGGGTTTTCGGACCAGGGGCTGACGTCTGCGTGGGGCTGGACCGACGGCATCCGCCGGATCACCGTCGGATCCGCGCCCTGCGGGCCGGCGACCGGGGGCAGCGGAGCGGCTGGCTGGGCGTGGATGGTGGCGACGCCCCGGATGCGCGTTGCGTCGCCCGCGTCGGCTGTCTCGGCGTCGTGGACCCGCTCGAGGATCGTGAGGTTCGGTACGTCGATTGCCGTCGGCGCATAGGACAGTTCCATTTCGACGCGCTGGAGGGCGCGGGCGAAGTCCACGGCGGTTGCGAACCGGTCGTCGGCGGAGGCCGCCATACCCTTGTGCAGGATCGCGACCAGAGACCGGGGAATGTCGGTGCGGGTGATCGGGGTGATCGTGCCACGCTCGATCCGGCCGATCAGGTCGACGGTGCCGTTGGGTTTGCCTGGCACTTCGAACGGGGTGTGGCCGACGAGCAGCGTGTACAGGGTTGCCGCCAGGGAGAAGACGTCGCTGCGCACATCGGGCTGGGGGTGGTCATCGAACATCTCGGGCGGTGACCACGGGATCGACATGCCGATGGTTCCTGTGCCCGTTGCGGCGCCCGCGGCGTTCATGGCGTCACGGGTCGTCGTGTTCACCGGCAGCTCGATGTCGACCGCGCTCGAGATACCGAAGTCGGTGAGCGCCGGCCAGCCGTAATTGTTCGTCAGGACGTTGGCCGGCTTGATGTCGCGGTGCAGGATGCCGGCGGCGTGCGCGGTCGCGACGGCGCTGGTCACCCGCACGCCGGTTCGCAGGGCGTCGGCGACGCCGATCGGCGCGCGTTTGTACTGCTCGGCGAGGCTCGGGCCGGAGCAGTATTCCATCACGAAGTACGGCCGGCCGTCGGCGGCGACCGCGGCGTTGTAGATCGTGACGATATACGGGTGCGCCGACAGTTGCGCCATGAGGTTCGCTTCGGCGACAAAGGCGGCCTGCGACGCGTCGCTGAGGTCCTCGGAGGCGAGAACCTTGACAGCGACGAGGCGGCGGGGAAGGTCCTGCTCGTACAGGTAGACGTCGCTGAAACCCCCTGAGCCGAGCAGCCGGGTGTACCTGAGGCCGGGCAGCTCAGGTGGTGTGGCCACGGAACGGGCGGCCACGATCAAGCCCCCGTGACGCGCAGCAGCACGTCACTGCCCAGGTCGATCGTCGTGCCGGTGATGACCGGGGTCGGTTCGCCGGCGCGCAGCAGCTGCGGCAGCTTTCCCGGCGCGATCACGTGGGTGCCGTTGCTCGAGTGGAGATCGGTCACCACGACGGTGTCACCTTCGACGGCCACGCGGACGTGGCTGCGTGAGATGTCGTCACCGGCGAGCGTGACGAGGTGCGGCAGAACGGATGCCGGGACGTTCGACACACTCGGCGCCCGACCGAGGATCACCGGCGCTGAGAGCGCCTGCGACGTACCGTCAGGGAGCGTGAGCTCGTAGCGGTGCGCGGGAGGCCGCGGGGCGGCCGACGCGGATCCCCGGCGCTTCCGCGCAGCCTGGATCTCCGACGCGAGGATCGTGCGCCCGTCGTGGTCGCCGAGAACGGGCGCGGGCGGACCCGCCGTGGGGCTGGTCAGGAACGCAGGCATGGGCAGCTCGGAGGCGTCGTCGTCCTCGTCGTCTGCGAGCACGGCAGCGGCGCCGATGGGGCGGAAGACCGTGGCCCCGAAGAGGTAGTCGTACCCGTCGGCCCCGGGCTCGCCTGTCTCAGCCGCGGACGGCTCCGGCGTCGCGGATCCGCTGCGTGTGGCCGTGTGGAACACACGGGTCTCTTCGTGCAGGGGCTCGGGTGCGGCGGCCGGCGTGGGTTTCGGCGGGGCGTCAGCGCGAGCAGCGGCAGCGCCGGCGGGCTCGGCCGGAGCCGGGCTCGGGGACGCGGCGGGTGCGGCGGGGATGCTCGAGGCGGCGGGAACCCCGCTGTCCGAACGGATGCTGTCGAGCCGGATCCGGCTGACCCAGGCCGCCCCCTGCTGGAGCGGGAGCGCCGGCATCCCGGACGGTGCCGGTCCGTCGAGCTCGACCCGGAATCCGGTGGGGCTTTCGATCACCTGCTCGGTCCAGGTGGTGACGCCGCGCGACGACACCGTCACCTCGCCGTCGTTCGTGTCGATGATCACGGTGGCCGTGCCGCGCACGATGACGCCGAGTCCCTTGCCGGTGAGGTCCCCGTCGACCCAGAACAGGAGGGCGAACGGCCCGGTCGCGCCGAGTCCGTCAGCGGTGAGCACCTCGAGCACGCCCTGGACGGTCGTCGACGGATCGCCGGTGGCGGCGAGTTGCGCCACACGGTCGGAGCGGTCGTCGACCCGGGCGACAAGAAGACGGCCGGCCGTCGTGACGGCCAGCCATTCGTGCGCTCGCGCAGGCTCGTAGCTGTATCCGGTCATGCCACCCCTCACACTCTCGGCAGGGTCTGCTCGAGATAACCGAGAGACCGATTGTCATGATATCCCGGGCGCGGCGGCGTGGTGTCGACGCTGCGGGAGTCGACGATCAGCACGGTGACGTTGTCGCGGGCCCCTGCCTCGAGCGCGAGTTCGACGAGCCGGTCCGCCGGGTCCGCGACTCCCGACCGCAGCACCGCTTCGATCTGCTCGGTCGACACCTCGCGGGTCAGCCCGTCTGAACAGATCAGGAACACCTGGTGGTCGGATGCGGGGAGCAGCCAGACGTCGGGGTCGGCATCCGTCTCGACGCCGACGGCCCGGGTGACGACGTTGCGTTCGGGATGGGTCAGCGCTTCGAAGGCGGTGATCGAGCCGGCGTCGATCAGTTCCTGGATCGCCGAATGGTCGACGGTGACCTGGCGGAGGACGAAGCCGTTCCAGAGGTAGACGCGGGAGTCGCCGATGTTGAAGGCCATCCAGTGGCAGTCCGCCTGGCTCGACAGGGTCACGAGGGCGAGCCCGGCCACGGTCGTTCCCGCGATGCCCGACTGCTCTGCCCACGACCTGATGAACGAGTTGGCGGCGGTGATGGCGGTGAACACAGCCTCCGGTGTCGTCGGCTCCCCCGGGCGGATGCTGTGCGACAACTGGTGCACCATCGCCTGGCTGGCGAGGTCGCCGCGGGAGTGCCCTCCCATGCCGTCGGCGACAGCGAAGATCGGGGCGGAGGCCAGCAGGCTGTCTTCGTTGTGCTCACGCACGTGCCCGGTCTCGCTTCGGCCGGTCACCGCGACGGTGACGACAGAACGCGACGTGGTGATGGTTTCAATCCGTGGAGCCATGGTTCTGTCGATCCTCAGGTGTACGACTCGACGCGTTCGACGGGCAGGCCCGAACGCCACGCGTTGAGCCCCATCGCGACGGATGCGACGAGCAACGCGACACCCGCTCCGGCGAACGCGAACGCATACGACGCGCTGTCGAGGTGGATGCCGAGGGGGCTCAGTCCCAGCGCCGCGCCGGCGAGGCCGGCGAGAACCAGCTCACCGCGCCAGATGTGGGAGAGGCGGCGCCAGGCGACCTGCGCAGGCGACCCGTCGACGATCGAGGCGCGCCCGCGTTCCAGGAACCGGTTGTAGGTGAGCTTCTTGAGAAGCGATACGGCGATGACCCCGGCAAGTGCTCCGGTCACCACGGAGTAGACGACGACGGTGAACCAGAACTGTTTCGCCGCCGATGAGCCCGGAGGCGGGTTGACCGTACCGGCTGTCTCGAGCAGCACGGGCACAGGGCAGACCAGGACCCAGACGGCCACGGAGGCCAGCAGGAACAGAACGTGCAGAACCACGCTGACCGGGCGGAGATCCACGCGGAACGACCCGCTGCTGAGCACCGAGGTCTTCCCGCTGGAACCCCAGCGACCGCGCGTCGCGAACTGGCCGAAGAAGAAACCGGTCGTGGCCAGCAGAAGCAGGAGGAAGGGGGAGGCGATCGTCATCGTGCCCGCTGAATCGTCTTCGAAAACGGAACCGATCGACACACCCTGGTTCGTGAACCCGAGGATCGCGGCCACGGCGGCAAGCGCCACGAGCAGGGCGACCACCCCGACGACGTTTCCGCCGATACCGACGACCCGGCGCGATGTGGCTGCCCGTTCACCGCGATCAGCCTGTGATGGTGGGGTGACCGTTCTGGTGTCCTCAGCCACGAACGGCCTCCGTTGTGTTGTTGGGCGTGTGGTCGGGCGTGTCGACGGTCGCGTCGTTAAGCCATCCAAGCGACCCGATGATGGTGTCGAAGAGCTCCAGCCACAACGGCGGCGTGTGCGCCATCGGAGCCTTGACGTACACCCGGACGATGCTGCTGCCGTCGCCGACGGGCAGCCAGTAGTTGATCTTCAGGTCCTGCGACGATTCCTCGTCATAGGTCGTGGTGACCATTTCGTGGCGCCGCACGATCGGTCGCGGCGCGCCCTCCTCGACGAGGACCGAACCGGGATACGCCGTGAGGAGACGCTGCTCCTGGGATGCACCAGGGTCGCCTGCGGTGCCCGGCCAGTCGAGCGGCAGAATCACGAGCGACGCCGGAAAGGGGATGCCGGGGAGGATTTCGAGCGAGATCGCGAGCCCGACGGCGCCGAGGTCGACGGCTTCGCGCACCGATGCGTTGATGCTTTCCCGGAGCTCGCGTCGCAAACCCGCAAGGCGGTCGTTGCGACCCAGCTGCTTCTTGATCAGGGCGGACACACGTCGTTCTCCGGCGCCGGCGGACGTCAACGGGATGACGGCCCAGGAGCCGGGCAGCACGATCGAGAGGTCTGCCCCGGTCAGGGTCACCTGGCGGGTCACGCCGGAGCCAGGTCGAAGGTCATGGCGTTCACGATCGCACTCGTTTCGGTTGTCATGTCGGCGAAGGCGCCCAGCCGGGCGGTGCGGAAGGTGATGCGGACCATCCTCGATTCACCGGGAGGGAAGACGGCGAACACGGCTCGTTCTTCCAGGCTGCTTTCGGCATCCGGGTCGGGGGTGACGAGGGCGAGATGGCTGTAGCCGATCAGTTCACCGCTCGGGTGAGCGGACCGCCAGGTCGAGAAGGCCGAAATGTCGAGCTCGGGAGTGCGCAGGTCCCGATGCGATTCGACGAACTCGAGGTAGCTCTCGGGAGAGTCATCGACATCGAGCTCGAAGACGTCGACGATCATGGCAGCACCGATGATGCCGTTGTTGGGCTGGGGCAGGTAGAGCGCGGCCCAGTCGACGGAGTCCTCGACGAAGGTCTCGCGGATGGCGGCAAGCGCGCGGGACATCGCGGTGGCATCGGCACGATCCGTGAATTCCAGCCCGAGCGAGCCGAGCCATGCCGTCGGGTCAGCCGAACCGAGCTCGACCTCGAACCAGTCGTCGGGGAGGTGCAGGATCATGCCGGCGGTGTTCAGGGAGGAAGGCATAGACGTCTAACCTACCGACTCAGCGGGCGCCGACAGCGCCGTCGACCATGTTGCCGACGCTCTCGGAGACCGGCTTCGAAACCTTCCCGGCCAGTGACTCGACGGTGAACGGTACGTCGCCGAGAAATGGCTTGGACAGCGTCTCCATTGCCCCGCCGATGACCTTCGAGCCTTCAAAGATGATCTCCACCTTGAGGCTCATGGGCAGGTCTTCGAACGACACGGAATTGCTCGTCGCGTTGCCGAGCATCTGAAGATACTTGGGGTCGTGACCCCGCGACATGGCCTCACGCAGGACACCCTCGTGGCCTTTGATCATCGCCTTCACGAAGTCGGATGCTTCACCCGGTGTCGTCATTCCCTTACCGAGGTCGGTGAACGGCTTCACGAACGTTTCCTTCAGCGGTTTCGTGATGTCTTTCGTGGTCGGTTTGAAAGCGTCCTTGAAGTCCTTGACGGCGTCACGCTTGTCGCCCTGTGCCTTGTTGTTGTTCTGGCGCGCGTTCCGCGAGGTCGGCCTGTCGGCCATCTTCGCGGCCGTTTTGGCCGCCTTGCTCCCGGCCTGGAGGGACTTGAGCCCCTTCAACGCGACCATCAGGGCCTTTCCACCCACGATGCTCAGCACGACACCGACGGCGGCGCCGATGACCTCGCCGAGCGTCATCTCACCCTTCACGAATTTCAGCAGCGAATCGATGAGTTTGATGATGCTGATGATGGCGGCGAGCACGAGCAGGACCTGGCCGAGCCCGGGCACCCACGACAGCAGGAGTGCGGCGATAGCGACCCAGTCGCCGATTTTCTCGCAGAAGTCGACGAGGACGTCCCACCAGCTGTCGCTGATTCCGTCGTCGGAAACGACCCGGTTGATGGCATCCGCTGCGGTGTTGCCGGCCTTGTCCTTGTCGGCGACGGCCTCGTTGTACTTGGCCTGGGCGGAACCCATGCGCGAGGCGAGGGTCGACGCCTGCGAGCCCCAGGTGGCTGCCGACTTCGCGTCGGCGGCCTGGTCGGCGCCCGGCAGGAGCGCCTTGTCGGTGAACTCGTCTGCCTTCGCCTGTGCGGCTGCGTGGCTTCCCTGGGCTGACTCGTATTCTCCGCGGGCCTGGACCGCCTTCGCCTGGGCGTCCTCGAGGGCGCCTGAGTAGGTGAGAAGGGCCTGCGCGGTGGTGCGGTAACGAGCCTCGGCCTCACCGATGTCTTCCCCGCCCTTCCTGGCCTTGCCCCGGACCTCATTGACGGCGAGGGAGACCATGCTGTCGCTGCCCTCTCCCACGGCCTTGAGCGCGGCGGACGCGCTCTGGATCGCGTCGGCGATCTGCAGGTAACGCGTCGCGTAGGTCTTGAGCTGCGCGGGCTCTCCGGTCAGGTCAGAGAAGTCAGTCATGAGGATGGTGCCTATCTGTCAGCAGAACGGAGGTCAGGAGGCCGGAGGGATGCCAGGGACGGGGTTCACGGGGCCGGCCGTACTGGCGAGCGCCTTCTTGAGGTCGGCGTCGAGGTTGTTGAACGCGTCGTTGATGGCGGCGATCGAGTCCTTGAGCGCGGTCACCGATTTGATCGTCTCGGTGCGCTTGATGTTCCAGCTCGAGGCGAAACTCCGCACTTCTTCTTCGAGGCGCGGGTGGCCGGTAAGGGTCGCGACCTGTTCGCTGAACTTCTCGGCACCCTCGAATTCAGTGAGGATCGACTGCAGGTTGGTCTGGGTCTGCGCGAGCAGGTCACCCTCGATCACGAGTTTGTCGGCCATGGTGTCCCCCTGGAACGTACGTGGAAGTGCGGAAACTGCGCGAGATCATGCATCGGGGAGGGCCGGCGACGGCCCTCCCCGATGCGTGAGTGGTCTTAGCCCCGGATGGCGTTGGCGAGCTCCTGGTCGGCGCTCTGCAGCGAGTCGGCCGCCTTGGTGAGGTAGTCGGCCATGCCCTGTGCGCCGCCGACAGCCTGGGTCGCGCCCTGCGTGAAGGTGGTGAAGGATTCCTGGAACGCACCGGAGGCCTGGTCGGTCACGAAGCCGCTGGAGACCAGGTCGGTGACGAGGCGCTGGAGTTCGTTGATCTTGTCTTCGAGAGCGCCCTTGCCGGTGAGAATCTGGCCCGAAGCGGTCTTCAGGTCCTGGAAGGTTACGTTGATGTTTGCCATGGTGATGTTCCAATCCTTTGCTTGGAGATCCCGTTTGGATCGCCCCCACGTGAACAACCTAACGGAGCCGTCTCTCCACCGTCGATGGGGAGCACTCCCCATGTCATCCCACGGGCACCGGTGCGTGCGCCAGCGGGAGCTGGATGCGCACGAACTTGCCGCCGGACACGAGGACGCCGCGGCCCTCGGGGAACTCCGCCCGCTGCATCCGCGGCAGGCTGGTTTTGAGCACGATGTCGCCGTCGATCGTCTCCGGTTGCAGCAGCAGCCCCCTCCGCGCGTTTTTGAACTCTCCCAGCAGCGGCCAGGAACTCGACCACGAACTGGACTCGGCCTCAGCGAGGATGAAGTGGTCGCTGCGTTTGATGGCGCGGATCAGGTCGACGATCGGGTTGTCGGCCGGCGTCTGCAGGAAGTCGCCGATCTGCTCGACGATCACCGCGATTCTTCCGTCGGTGTCCGGATCCACCACCGCGGCGAGGAGTTCCTTGGCAAGGGTGGCGGCATCCTCGATCGTCACGGCGGCCGAGAGGAAGGCCGGGTGGCGGCCCACCGCTGACCGCCTGTTGCCGATGTAGTACAGGCGGGTGTCCGGGTCGAACCGGGTGACCGCGTCGATCATGCCGAGAAGCGCTGTCGTTCGCCCGCTCGCCGGTGGCCCGCCGATGAGGAACGTGCCGGCGAGTTCGATGCCGGTGGGTCCGAGGTCGTCATCGCTGAGCCCGATCGCCGGGAACGCGCCGACGCGCGCCGGGAGTTCGGAGGCCGGGTATTCCTTCGGCAGCGACCGGATCGGCTGCGCCGGGATCACACCGGCGCGGGTCATCGCCGCGGCCAGTTCTTTCGTCGCGGCCGACTGGTCCGACAGCGAGGCGGACCCGCCGAGCACGGCGATCTGGGTCTCTTCGCCGTCGACGATCGCTCGGCCGGCCGGTGACGACGTCGACAGGATGTCGCTCGGAACGTCGACCATCGCGTACGCGGTCTCATCGGCGAGGCGGAGTACGACCCGGCGCTGCACGCTCGAGCTGATCGAACTGGGCACCGATCCGGTGCGGTCGGCGGTGAAGGCGACGTGCATCCCCACCTGCCGGCCACCGGAGATGATGTCGGCGAAGACGTTGTACCACTGCGACCGCCCGGCGGGGATCTCGAAGTCCTGCCGGAAGTTCTGGAAGCCGTCGATCACAAGGAGGATGCGGCGCTCGTTCGGCCGGTTGGCGAGCTGTCGGTAGTCGACGATCGACGACGCGTTGGCTTCGGCGTAGCGGGGTCCGCGGCTCTCGAGCTCCTGCTTGAGCTGCCGCATCAGGCGGATCACCCGCTCGGAGTCGTCACCGTGGATGATGGCTCCGACGTGCGGGAGGTCCTGCAGCATCCGCAGGCTTCCGCCGCCGAAGTCGAGACCGTACACCTCGACCGGGCCGCCGCGGGGGGTGATCGCCGCCGCGGTGGCGAGGGTACGCAGGACGGTGCTCTTGCCGGAACCGCCGGTGCCGTAGATGACGAGGTGACCGTCGACATCCGGGTTGAAGTACACCGGCAGCTGCAGTTGCTGCTCGGGCAGGTCGGACACCCCGAGCAGAAGCTGGGCGTCGGTTCGCTGCCGCAGCTTTCCGAGGTCGTACGCGGGCGCGAGCTCGTCCTGCCAGGGCCGGCGCGGTGCCGGGATGTGCACCGAATCGGATGCCGCAATGATGGATGCCACGAGGCGCTGCTGGTCGGTCGGGCCGAGATCGCGCGACTCGTCGACGCCGGCGCGGCCGGGCTCCTCCCAGCGGGCTTCGGCCCCGAACCGCAGTTCGGTGACCTCGATGCCCGGGCGGTCGGGCTCACGGGAGGTCCAGCCGCCGGCGTAGGCGGACTGGAAGGTCTGGAGCCGGCCCGGGCCGGTCTTCGCGAGCCCGCGACCGGGGATGGCCGGGTCGAAATGTGCCGCGTCCTTGACGCCCACGACGTCGAGGCTGTCGCTCTCGTCGGCCATCCGCAGCGCGATCCGCAGGTTCGTGTTCGCGCGCAGGTTGTCCTTGATCACGCCGGCGGGTCGCTGGGTCGCCATGATCAGGTGGATGCCGAGCGACCGGCCTCGCTGGGCGATGTCGACGACACCGTCGACGAACTCCGGCACCTCACTGGCGAGTGCGGCGAACTCGTCGATGACGAGCACGAGCGCCGGCGGGCTGTCGGGGTCGCCGCGCTTCTCCAGTTCGAGCAGGTCCTTGGCCTTCTTGCGGTTGAGCAGGTGCTCCCGGAAGTGCAGTTCGGCGCGGAGGCTGGTGAGCGCACGGCGTACGAGGTGCGGGCTGAGGTCGGTGACGAGGCCGACGCAGTGCGGCAGGTTCACGCAGTCGGCGAACGCCGAGCCGCCCTTGTAGTCGACGAAGAGGAACGTAACCCGGTCGGGGCTGTACTCCGCGGCCATGCCGAGCACCCAGGCCTGCAGGAACTCGCTCTTGCCCGAGCCGGTGGTTCCGCCGACGAGGGCGTGCGGGCCCTGGGTCCGGAGGTCGAGGTGCATGGCGTCGACCCCGGCGGATCCGACGGTGGCACGCAGTTTGCCTGCGCGCCGCTTCTTCGGCGGGATGCCGGGGGTGCGGTCGTGGATGGACGTGTTCTGTCGCCAGCGGTCGACGACGGCGTCGCTGTGCTCGACGAGGTCATGGCCGAGGAGCGCCACCATGGAGACGGAGCGGGGAAGGTCGCTGGAGTCAGACACGAGGGCGCCGGCGTCGATCACCGGCGCCATCCGGCGGGCGTAGTCGAGGGCGGTCTGCGGGTCGATCAGTTCGGTCACGACGTCGGTGATGGTCTCACCGATGCGCACGTACCCGACCGACGCGAAGCCGTCGTCGTCGGGCACAGACAGCCAGGTGCGGCAGACGGCGGGGAGCGCGGGAACGTCGCGGGCCATCCAGATCGGGTAGACGCCGGCATCCGCTGCCATCTCGGCGAGCTGAACGAGCCGGGCCCGGTCGACCGAGACGTCGTCGGCGATGAGGACGACGATCGCGGGCAGCGGCGCCTGGAAGCCTTCATCCTGCTTGTCGCCGACGACAGCGCCCCGCTCGAGGGCGGCGTTCTTCTGCTTCATGGCACCGCGACGCTGGGCTTTCGCTTTCTGGGTGGCGATGCGGGTCTCGATGATGTCCTCGAGGGACGACATCAGGTTCGCCGAACTGGCGGCGCTGTCGGCGAGGTGCACGCCGTCGATCGGCGAGTGCGGTGACGACGTGTGCGGGATCCACTTGAGCCAGGCGAGCTCGTCTGACCACTGCGGTGTGACCATGGCGGCGACGGCCAGCTCTGCCGGGGAGTGGAGGGCGGTGAGCTGCACGAGGATCGAGTTGAGGGAGCCGATGGCCGCCGACGGGGAGCCGGCGATGCCGAGGGCTCCGGAGTCGTGGAGGTTGTCGATGATCGGCACGCCGGCGACGTAGGCGTTCTTCTCGATCAGGGCTTCGAGGCGTTCCTGGAACTTGGGCAGGAGGTCGCCGTGTTCGCTCGTCTTGACGGTGTTGCGGGTGGTCATCGAGCCGACGCCGAGTCGCACGTTGAGGAAGGACCAGTGCTCGGGCCGCCGGGTCCAGAGGAGCGGCCCCCGTCGCATCGCCCCGTCGAGCGCTTCGGCGGTGGAGGGTGCCTCGGCGAGCCGCAGGTCGTGTTCGGTGACGCTCTCTTTCTGCAGCCGTTCGTCGAGGTCGGCGAG
This sequence comes from Mycetocola sp. 2940, assembly GCF_040548835.1. NCBI lineage: Bacteria > Bacillati > Actinomycetota > Actinomycetes > Micrococcales > Microbacteriaceae > Mycetocola > Mycetocola sp. 2940. The sequence goes on along the minus strand of NZ_JBEPSK010000005.1, from coordinate 54,553 downwards.
ACGGGTGTCGAACTTCGCGATCGCCTTCTTGAGTGCCCGCTTCTCGCGGCGTTTGCCGGTGATGTAGTTGCCGATGAGCATCATCGGGGTCATCGCGATGAACAGCAGCGACATCGGGTTCTGGGTGAGCATGAACAACGCACCGCCCATGAGCATGGGGGTGAGCATGGCGAGCAGCGGGAACGGCTGGGGTTCCTTCTCGGCGGGAACCTCGGGTGCCGTGAACTCCTGCCCGGAGTACCGCTGTTCGACCTTCGGTGACCGGTTGAAGAAGATCGGGCCCGCCTTGGGGGCGACGCCCGCTTCGGCGACCGACTCGTGCAGGGCGATCCTCAGGTCGGTGTCGCCCAGCCGGACCGTCTCGGTTTCAGTGATGTGCAGCCGGGCGACGATGCCTCCGTCGACCTCCACGCCGTTGGCGGAGCCGAGGTCGACGACGTCGACGCCGTTGGCGACCTCCAGCCGCGCGTGCTTCTTCGAGACCAGTTTGTCGTCGACGACGATGTCGCACGAGCTGTCCCGTCCGACGGTGTAGCTTCCGGCGGTGAGCGGGATGCTGCGACCCACCTCGGGCCCGCTGAGCACGGTGATCGTCGCGAGAGTGGGTGCGTGCCCTGTCTTCGCCTGCGAGAAGTAGCGGCCGGCGTCGGAGAGGTGCACGGTGGCGCCTGAGCCGATCCACGCTTCTCCGACCGGGGCGTCCGGCGGCAGGGCGAGCCACTCGGTATGGCCGGGCAGCGCGGCCTGCAGCGTGTAGTTGCCGTCCGGCGCAACCGACTGGGTCGGGTCGACCCGTGCGATCGTCGACGCGACTTCGGTGATGGTGGCACCGGCATCCGTCGTGATGATGATGTCGTCGCGACTGCCCGAAGGGCGGGCCAGGGTCAGTTTGAGGCGCATGTCCGTCCTTCGTCACAGGTCGGTCCCGGCGAAGAACTTCGCCAGGACCGTCGCTCTAACCTACCGGGCGGTCAACCCTGTCGCGATGTGGAGAAGTCCCCATCCGGAATGCCACCGCCGCGGCGAGGCCGAGCGCCGCCACCGCCCAGACGCCGGGGTACCCGAACTGAGCGAGGGCGAATGCGGGTCCTTTCAGGGGCTCGCCGCCGCCGAGGCCGTAGAGCACTCCCCCGGCGAGCAGGAAGCCTGCGCACGCGGCGGCGGTCGGCAGGACGATCCCGGTCGGCGCCGGCGTCGCATCGGTCAGCCGGAGCAGCGCGGCGAGGAAGCCTGCCGCAGCGGCGACGATCATGGCGCCGGCGAGCCAGCCGGAGGCATCCGGACCGGCAAACGGTGCGACCGGCCAGAACAGATAACAGGCGACGCCGAGGGCGACTCCGAGGCCGAGCGTCGTGAGCAGGGCGACCCGGAGCCGTCGCGGAACGGGCGCCACCTCAGGAGAGGACGGGGCCCTGGTCGAGGACGCGCTGGTACTCGGCACGTGCCTCGCGGTTGCGCTCGGTGACCTTGCGGCCGCGCGAGGCAGCCCAGGCGCCGAACCAGATCGGCACCTCGCGGGCGAGAACGAAGGCGACGACCGCGGCCGGTGACAGCAGGGCGCGCTGGACCACTCCGCCGACCTCGCTCGGGCTGATGTTCGCGGCCTGCTCGATCAGGAGGCCACCGAGGTAGGAGCCGTAGACCAGTGCGGCGACGACGAAGCCGCCGAGGACGTATGCCCACCAGCCGCCACGGTTGACGATGGTGACGAGGAGCACCATGCCGATGAAGAAGAAGATGACCGGGACCCAGAACGGCGCCTTCACGAGCACGTCGGTCACGGTGTTGACGGAGCCGTCGTTGATGACGAGCAGCAGGGCGAGGACGGCAGCGTAGAGGACGGCGAACGTCACGGTCGCCAGCAGGGAGACGAGGATGCCGAAGCCACGGTTGCTCTTGGGCTTGGGTTCGCTCGGGGCCTGGACGTAGACCGGCTGGCGCACCGGGGCGGGAGCGACGGGCTCCGTCCGCTCCTGAGCCGGGGCCGGAACGACCGGGGCGGTCGTGTCGGTGTAGACCCCACTGCGGTCTGCGGAGGACTCTTCGGCGAGGACCTTGTCGGCCTCGAGGTCAGCCTGGGTCAGAACGGTGGGCTCGGATGAGGAGAGCACGTGGGTGTCGACCGGCCCGGCGTAGGCCTGATCGGCGATCTCGGGAGTGTGGTGGTGCACCGGTGCGGCCGGTTCAGCGGGAGTGCGGTCGGAATGCGGAGCGACGGATTCGGCCGACTCGTTGTGCGACTCGTCGAGAGGAACGGAGTCGCGGAAGGCGTTCGGGTCGAATTCCTCGGAGACGGCTGCGGCGGCATCCTCGTGCTCGCTCCGCCGTGCGGAGTCGTCATCGGCCGGAACCGCCGGGGTGAGCGGCGCGTCGTACTCGCGGGTCTCGGTGATGTCTTCGTTGCGGGCCTCTTCGACGCGGTGTTCGTCGTCGCGGGGAGCGGCCTCGTTCGCGGCTGGCGCGGAATCGGCGGGCGGTTCAGTACCGTCGCGGTTCGCGTCGCTGAAACCGGGGGTGGTGTTGCTCATGGGGTGCACTCCTCGTCGCACGGGGCCTGATCTGCCCTGTGCGAGTCACTTTACCGGCGCGACGGGGCGTTTCCGCGGAACCGCGCGGGTCATCGCCCCAGTTGCCGCCCTCAGTCGAGCGGAAAGAGGATCCGGTGCAGAAACTGCTTCGTGCGTTCCTGCTTCGGGGCAGTGAAGATGTCTCGGGGTGCACCGCGCTCGACGATCACGCCGCCGTCCATGAAGAGCACCTCGTCGGCGACCTGGCGGGCGAAGGCGAGTTCGTGGGTGACGACGACCATCGTCCAGCCTTCGTCGGCGAGTTCCTTCATGACGGCGAGGACCTCCCCCACGAGTTCCGGGTCGAGGGCGCTCGTCGGCTCGTCGAAGAGGAGCAGCTGCGGCTTCAGCGCGAGAGCGCGGACGATGCCGACCCGCTGGGCCTGTCCACCCGAGAGCTGGAACGGGTACACGTCACGCTTCTCGGCCAGGCCGACCCGGTCGAGCAGGGCGACGGCCTCCGCCGTGGCGACGGCCCTGCTCACCTTCTTCACCTGCACCGGACCCTCGATGATGTTCTCGAGCACGGTCATGTGCGGGAACAGGTTGTTGTGCTGGAACACCATGGCGGTGCGGTCCCGCATCGCGAGGATGTCTTTCCGGGGCGGCTTGGCGGCATAATCGACGCGGATGCCGTCCGGCGCGGTGACGACACCGGCATCCGGAATTTCGAGGCCGTTGATCGACCGCAACACCGTGGTTTTGCCGGAGCCGGAGGGTCCGATGAGCACGAGGACCTTGCCCCGGCGGACGGACAGGTCGATGCCGCGGAGCACTTCGTGTGCGCCGAACGCTTTGTGCAGGCCGGTGACGGTGAGGAGGGCGCCGGGGTCGGCCGCGGTGGGGTCAGTGGGCGACATAGCGGTCCAGCCTCTTCTCGATCACGCTCTGGCCCGACGACAGCACGAGGCAGATCACCCAGTAGATCAGGGCGGCTTCGATGTAGACGAGCATGAATTCCTGGCTGAATGCCGCGATCCGCTGGGCCACGCGGAACATCTCCGTGACCAGGATGACCGACGCCAGCGACGTGTCTTTGACGAGGCTGATGAAGGTGTTCGACAGCGGGGGCACCGAGACCCGGGCGGCCTGCGGCAGGATGATCCGGCGGAGGGCGCGGGTGCGCGACATGCCGATCGTGTACGCCGCCTCCCACTGGCCTTTGTGCACGGAGAGGATCGCCGCGCGGATCACTTCGGCGGCATACCCGCCGACGTTGAGTGAGAACGCGATGATGGCGCTCGGCCAGGGGTCGATCGTGAGGCCGATCGAGGGCAGGCCGTAGAAGATGATGAACAGCTGGACCAACAAGGGCGTGCCGCGGATCACCGAGATGTAGCCGCGCGCGATCGACGAGACGACCTTGTGGCGTGACAGGCGCATCAGGGCGACGAGAAGCGCAATGACGAGCCCCAGCGCGAACGAGATCAGCGCGAGCGGGATCGTTCCGGTGATGGCCCCGGAGACGAGCGGCCAGAGTGAGCTCAGAAAGAGGTCCCACGCGGCGCCCGAGTCGTCGACGGCGGTCGGTGCGCTCGCCACCGCATTCGCTGGTGGCGAGCCGGCAAGCAGGTGCCACTCAGTCATGAGGGCAGTATCGCAGGTACCGCTCCTACTTGCTCACGTCTTCGCCGAAGTACTTCTCCGAGAGCTCGGCAAGCGTGCCGTCTTCGCTGAGTTCGGCAAGCGCCTTGTTGATCTCCTCGACCAGGTCATCGCTGCCCTTCTTCAGGGCGAAAGCGCTGTGGGATGCGTCTTCGGTTTCGGCGACGACCTTGATGCCGGCATCCGGCTTGGTCTTGAGGTAGTCGAGGTAGGTGAGCTTGTCGTTGACGGTGGCGTCGATGCGGCCCTGTTCGAGAAGCTCGACGGCCTGCGCCCAGCCCTCAACGGCTTCGACGGTGGCGCCTGCTTCTTCGGCGACGGCGTACCAGTTGCTCGTGTTGGACTGCGCGGTGGTCTTGCCCTCGAGGTCGTCGAGCGACGTGATGTCGGTGTTGTCCTTGGCGACGATGAGCACACCGGGTGAGACCGTGTACGGCTCGCTCAGGGTGTACTTCTCTTCGCGCTCTTCGTTGATGGAGACCTGGTTGGCGATGATGTCGAACCGGCCGGCTTCGAGGCCGGCGAAGATGCCGTCCCACTGGGTCTCTTCGAATTTGACGTCGAGGTCGAGCTTCTCGGCGACGGCGGTGACGACGTCGATGTCGTAGCCGGTGAGGTCGCCTGCTCCGCCTTCGTGGTAGCTGAACGGCTTGTAGGTGCCTTCGGTTCCGACGACGAGGACGCCCGCTTCGGTGACGCGGTCGAGCGCGCTGTCGGTTGCGCTCTCTGCGCCGCTTTCTGGGGCGCTCCCTCCCCCGGATGCCGTGGCGCAGCCCACGAGGGTCACGGCGAGGCCTGCTGCAACGGTGGCAGCGGCGATCCTTGAGAAGACGGAGCGTGAAGACATAGTGGTGGGTTTCCCTTTTTCGAAGTGGATCTGGCATCCGGGTCTGTGCAAACCTCGCGGACGCCTCAGCAGCGAGCGTAAACCTGTGTCGCCCCCAACCAAAGTCGGGTGACGCACGGTTACGGGTGGGGTAACGCACTGTGTCGCCCGTTTATGCCCGCCGCGCTCTATAAGCTCGCCATGCCCCACTCGCCATACCCCACTCGCCCCACGCCGCTCGCCCTGTTCGCCCCCGCCCCGCCCGCCCCGTTCGCCCCCGCCCCACGCGGAACGAGCGCCGCGTATCGAAACCTTCCATTCTTCGGTGGTCGAGTAGCGACCGAGCGAAGCGAGGCCGCGTATCGAGACCAAGCACCGACAAGCGCCCACTCGACACTCACGGCGGGCCGGCAGAGCTCTCCCCCAGCGCCGGTTCGTCCGGTTCCCGGAGGCCTTCTCCGGCGGCATCCGCGAGAGCTCGTGCCGCGGCGTCTCCGGCGGCATCCCGCGTCTCAATCGCCCGGAGGCGCAACCGTTCCTTCTCCAACGGAGACTTCGACGGCATCGGGATCGGTATTCGTTCACCGTCGACACCCGGCGGCGGGATCAAGAAGTAGTCGCCTTCGATCCGCACGACCCGATAACCCAGATTGTGCACGAGATGGTGGTGGTACGGGCAGAGCAATATCCCGTCGGCCAGGTCGGTGCACCCGTCGTGCGCTACCCACTCATCGATGTGATGCGCTTCACACTGCGACGGTGGCACATCGCAGCCGTCGATGCGGCAGCCTCCGTCGCGGACAGCCATCGCTATTCGTGCTTTCGTCCCGAACAGCCGCTCCTCCCGGCCCACGTCGAGCGCGGTGCCCGAAGCGTCCATCAGGACAGGACGGATGCCGCTGACGCAGATCTGCTTTTCGACCATCCCGCGAGGAACTGCGTCTTTGCTGTCCTCGAGATATCCCGTGCCGGTGGAGGGTCCGTCGCCACTCTCGCCTGTCAGTTGCTCCTGGGTGATGATCAGTCGCACTCCCGGCTGCCTCGACCCATATGTTTCAGTCGGGTCAGCTTGCACTCCTGTGCGCATAGCGCCCATCAGCACGTCATAAACGATCTGGTCGTTCGTCCGCGGATCGAGCCGAAGCTTCTCGGCCCGTTCCGCCTCAGCGGGGTCCACCATTCTGGGACCTCCCCGACGGGCGCGCATGGCAGCCCCGACGATGGATTCCATCCACGCCGCTCCTTCATCTTCGAAGGTGACGTATGCGGTCTTTGTGCCGTCTTCGGAACGGCCAAACCGCCACTTCCGGTTCTCGTAACGTTCGTTCCACCTCAGTTGCACGCCGGCTGGATCGATCCGGTCGCGGATCTGACGCGCACGAAACCCGAGCTCGTCGGCGTTGACTCCGGCCGCATCCTGAACGATCTCCTCGGCTGCCGACCGCAACATCTCCGTATCCACGCGGTCGTTCGGGGCGCCGAGCCCGCGCATGATGATCGTCACAGCCTCGGATCTAATGAGGCCGTCACGCGCCGCCCGCGTCAGCGGCTCATGCCAGGGGATCACCGGCGCGGGACGCATGGCCTCCACGACGTTCCTGGGCTGGCCTTCTGGCTTGTCCGGATCGGGACCGATCTCGAGCAACCCGTCTGGGTCGATCACGGGATCATTGCCCGGAGTTGACGGAGGGAATGCAACCGGGTGAGTCGCAGCATCCGCTTCGCCCATCGCCTCACCCAGCCGCACTTGCCGGAAGGCCTCGTTTTTCGTCGACCCGGTCAGCCGCGCAATGAGGTTGACGGCCGTGCGATCACCCGTGGACTGTGCCCACCCGGCGTAGCCGAGGTCGCGCGTAGAACGCTTCGCCGCAACACCGGCACCCGCCGCGATCACCTCGTCGAACTCAGACTTCGCACGGGCTGCGTCGCGCAGCAACGCTTCGAGATCGACGTTGGACGCCTGATCCAGCACCATCGATAACGGCGCAATGCCAGCGGGCTGGATGGTGCATGTTTCAACCGGCGTTAACGACGAACCGGCACCGCTGGAATCAGCGATACCGGTGGGAGAAGCCTCAGGAGACTCATGGGCCGGCTCCGGCCCGGCAGCCGCTCCGGCTGAATCAGCAGCGGCGGCAGCGGCGGCGATGGCATCTTCGTACCGAGCGAGTTGGTCGACCACCCGAAGGGCGACCTCTCGAATCTGCTCGGATACTTTAGCCATGCTTCATTCTACCAAAACGTTCGAATCTCGTGAGAGTTATCCACAGTCTCAATAGAACACTTCTTCACCGGCGCCCGGGAATCAGCAAGTGTTCCCCGCCCATAGATCGCTGCCTTGTTCATGCCTCAAGTCAACACCTGACCACCGACATTCAGTCGCCCGTGCGAGCGACCCCACCCAAGGCAGCGATTCGGACCTAATCCTTCAGCAGCACGTAGACATACCCCGAGACGGTGGCTGTGAACTCGACTCCATCGTCACCCACCGGCCCGGTCGAAACCTGTGTCGCCATGAAGAGCCGCGGACCGTGCTGAAGCTTGTCAAGAAAGCTGCGCGTGCCCGCCTTGTCTCCGTTCACCGTGACGGTGATCGGGATGGCGATGAAATTTGCGGATGTGATCCGGCTGTCGGTGATAACACTGGGAGTCTCTGGCTCAGCCTCGACCGGCGCGGGAGCAGGAGCTTCTGAATCTGGAGCCGGTTCAGCCGCTGGCGGTTCCTCCACTGCGGTGGAGGGCGCCGTGTACTCGATGGCCTCAGAGACGCTCAGCGACTTCACGGTGGTGTTGCTCTCGCGGGCGAGCGTGTCGAGCTGGGTGAGGAACGCCGGCATGCTTCCGGCGGCCGGTACGGATGTGCGCAACTCGACGAGTTCCGCCTTGAGTGCGTCGATGTTCTCGAAGTCACCCTTAAGCCGCGCGATGGCGAGTTGCGTGGCCTCGTTCTGGGCTTCCACAGACACCCGTTGCTCCTCGGTTGCCGCCCGAGCCTTGAGCAGAGGATCGATACCCGCGAACCAGCCGAGGGCGAGCACACCGATCATGACGATCACGGAGGCCAGGCTCCAGATTTTGTTCTTGTCCATGATCAGTCCACCTCCTTCGTGGGGACTGCGTCATCCTCTTCTTCCGGTTCAGCCTCAGTCTTTTCGTCTTCAGGCACGAACCGCTCAGACCAGGCGTCTTCGCCGATGTGCATCGTGACCAAGGTCAGGTACGTCCCCGTCTCTTCGTCGATTGCGACGGAGTCAGGGTTGGCGTCGGTGAAACCGGGAAGATCGGCGAGCGCCACCAGCCAGGCATCCGTGTCGGGGAGTGTCTCAGTGGTGGCACTGAACGTGAGCGTCGCGACGCGAAGGCCCTGCAACGGAGCGCTTGGCTGGGCGTAGTCGATCAGTGGCGATGCTCCTTCGACCTCGACGTTTCCGAGGACAGCTCCGCCCGGCAGGCTGGCCTCGACTCTGTCGATGTACGCCTTCCAGTCGATCTCGGTTCCGGCACCAACCTTCTGAGCTGCTTCGACGTCGGCCAATTCGTCCTGAACGACCCGAACCTCGCTGTACTTCTGTTGCTCGATCAACAGTTCATTGGTGCGATTCTGCGCTGCCAGCAGCGACAGCTGCGAGGTGAAGGCGAAGTAGTAGCTTGCCCCGGTTCCGATGAAGACCAGGACGACGACCGCGACGACGCCCCAGAGGAGATTGGTACGAGTCTTGCGGCCCTTGTGTTCTCGCCGGATTTCAAGGGGCAAGAGGTCAGCGCGAGGCACCCCGCCGACAGCTGCGAACTCCGCTGGCTTCTTGCTCATGATGCCGCTCCCATCGCCAGCCCGAGCGCGACCAGCATCGACGACGAGTCGTTGTGGGCGCTCTCGGGTTTGAAGCCCCGTGGGAGTTCGATGCCCGAAAAAGTCTCCGGAGCGAATACCGGCGTGCGGGTCAATTCCGCAAGAGCTTCAGGCAGTCCGGTCAGATGGGCTCCCCCACCCGTTAGAAGGATCCGCTCCACCGGCGCGTCGGGACGCGACTGGCTGAAGTAATCGAGGGTGTTGCGTGCACTGCCGAGAAGCTCACTGATCACCTCATGGATGATCGTCATGGGTCGCTCGAACTGCGGGTCGTCGACCCGGGTGCGAAGGCCGATCCCCCGTTTGAGACCCTCGGCTTCGACGGCGTCGATCTCGAGCCGTTGTGCTAGCGCCGTGGTGAGGTCATCGCCTCCCGCCGGGATGATGCGAAGGAATTGGGGAACCCCGTTGCTGGCAATCACCACGGTTGTCGCGGTCGCCCCGATGTCGACAATGGCAACCGTGCCCGTCCCGTGCTCGCCTCGGAGAAGCGCTCTTGCGAGGGCGAACGGGATGAGGTCGACGCCTGCGGCCCTCAAGCCTGACTTCTCGACAGCCCTCACGTTCCCGAGCACCGCCTCCTTGATCGCGGCGATCAACAGTCCATGCAGCATCGGGCCGCTGTCGGTCACCGATTCCGAAACCGGGTAGAAGTCCAGCATCGCCTCAGTTACAGGCACGGGAAGCATCTCCTGCACCTGGTAGGGCAGCGTCTCCCGGATTCTCGCCTGCGACATCCGCGGCATCGTGAGGTCGCGCGCAAGTACTCGCTGGTTGCCCATTCCGATTACGACGTTCTTGTTTTTGAAGCCGCCGGTCGACCACAGCCGCTTCAGAACGGACGAGACGGTGTTCGGCTCGATCACCTCGCCGCGGCTGACGGCGCCGGGAGGAAGCGGGAGCGCGCTGTACCGCACCAGCGTCGGTTTCGCCTTGTCACCATCCCGAAGTTCAACCGCCCGGATCGCGGCACTGCCGATATCGATTCCCACAACACTCGTTGACATGCTTTCCCCCTACTTCCTGAACTTAGGCCACGCCGAGCAGCGACAGGTACGAAGTGAACAGTGTGTTGCCCGCGAAGATGCCCGTCCAGGCGCCCACAAGCATCCAGGGGCCGAACGGGATGCCACCCTTCCGATTCACCTTTTTCAGTACGAGGAGAACGATGGCGAAGAGACCGCCGAGAAAAAACGCGGCAAAAGCGCCCACGACGAGGGCATCCCAGCCGACGAAGCCAAGGTAGAGGCCGAGCACACCAGCGAGCTTGACGTCGCCGAAACCCATCCCGCCCGGGTACAGCATCGCGAGCAGGAAGTATGCAGTCCACAGAGCGGCCATTCCGATCCCGGCACGAATCAGCGCGTCGAGGTCCCCGTTCAGGATGCCGGCGGTCGCCAGCAAAGCACCGCCGACGACGTAGCTCGGCAGGACGATCGCGTTGGGAAGCTTGTGGGTGTCGAGATCGATGAGGGCGAGCGAAACGCTGATCCCGGCCAGCCAAAGAAACGCGAGGAGCACCAGGACGCTCGCCAGAATCTCGCCACGGTCGATGCTCGAGTCGGCCGCCAGCGGCCGCATCGAGGTGACCCACCACCAGACTCCGACGACCCCGAAGAATACGGCGACGCCCGCCTCGACGAGGGGGTACCGGGCGGAGATCGGTTCGCGGCACGACCGGCACTTACCGCCCAGTACGAGCCACGACAGCACAGGAACGTTGTCGTACGCCTTGATTCCAGAACCACAGCCGGGGCACGCGCTCGGAGGCGACACGACGGACATTCCGTTGGGAACGCGGTACACAACGACATTGAGAAACGAGCCAACGAGGAGACCGAACGCACCCAGAGCGACTGCGGCGACGAGAATAGGAGTCATGGCATCCATCAGCCACCACCCCGCACGTCGAATCGAGCGGTGGGGGTGACATCGACGAGCGACGTGGACGTCGGGGCCGCGGTTGCGCCCGGTACTTCCAGTTTTGCGAACTCGAAAACGCTCTCGCTCGGAAGTTTGGTGACGCCGGCATACATCTGGCCCTTGAACCCCGTCAGGTGAGTCGACATAGCGATCTCGCACGGCGTGTAGATGAACCATTTGGTATCGACGAGATTCAGTTTTGTGCTGATGCTGACGTTGCCGAAGGAGCCGCCAGCGTTGCAGGTCGGCTTCGTGTAGTCGGGATCGGTGAGGAAGGGCGCCGTCCAGGTGGCGAGATCGGTTCCGGCAGGAAGCTTCGCGTCGGACGGCACGATCCACATCATGGTGTGTTCGACTCCGGCAGTTGACGACTTCACCTGCACGTCGGCTTGAGTGTCAAAGCCCGAGGGATTCATGATGGCAAGATCGCCGGGCAGGACGATCGGGCTCTCGCCGGGCGTCGACGTCTTCCATTGGATCGGCGCGATGCACCCGTCAGCGATGAGGAGGAGCTTGCCGGTCCACCCAGCAGCAATCGTGCTCTTGACGGCATCGCAGGCAACATGCTGGATCGTCCAGCCGGGCCATTTCGATGCGAGGCCGGCATCCGGGTACATGTTGACGCGAGGCAGGCTCTCGCGAGGTGGCGCCACGACACGGGTATTGGTGGGAAAGTTGAGTTCCGACGGAACATGCGCGATGGGAAAGACCGGGTTGCTCGGGTTGCAGAGTGAGAATCCCGACGAGGCAGCGCACGACGACGACGGGTTGCCGATGTTCGATTTGGGGATGCTCGATGCCCCGTTCACGGCAACGAATCCGCCAATTCCGGTTGCGATGCCGTTTCTCAATGTCCCGCTCAGGCCACCGTGCGAAGAGACGATGCTGCCGCCGATGGCTCGGTCTGTCTCCGCTTTCCCGATGTCGATGTTGCCGCGAGCGTAGATCCCGCCTCCGACGACGGTGCCGTCGTTGAGGCTCACCGTCCCGTCGATCGAGATGATCGATCCGCAGACACGCGCGGCCGAACCGCTCAATGCGCAGCGACCTTGGTTGTCCTTGGTGGTGGTCGTGACGTTCCCATTGGCGACGACCGTTCCGCCGATGAACACCTTGCCGATGGCGATTCCCGTCGGCGACGGGCCGGTGCCCCCAGCTGAGAACACGTCTCCGGTGATGCTGACATCACTACTGACGTTGACGCTGCCACCGACCCACACGCTGCCATCGATGCTGCACGTGTTCAGCCCATTGAAGTCACCCTGGGCGAGGATCCAGCCCTCGACTGTCGGCACCCTCGCACCGCACGAAACACTGCCGTTGCTATAGATGTTGGCGTTCGAGTGTCCGCTGAGGTCCAGGACGTCGAATGCGTTCGTCAGGGCGAAGCTGCCATCGCTGAAGACGGCGTCATCCAGTTTGAAGTCGCCCGGATCCACAACAATGTCGAAAAGAGCGGCGACCGTGCGCTGGCTTCCGTCTGCGCCGCTCGAGATTCCGGCGTGCTCGGCCGTGCCAACGGATGTCACGACGGCTCTGACCGGCGTGCCCGCCAGACTGGATGTTCCGGTGCAGGCTATTGGGCCCGCCGCGTCGAAGTATTCGACCGTCGTTTCATAGGTCAATCCGTCTGCCTGCGGGACGGTGCAGAAGAAGGTTCCTTTTGTCATCCCAGCCCAGGCCGCGTCTATGCCGGCATCTGCCGCTGCGCGAGCTTGAACGTTCCCGCGGGTTCCGGAAGTGAATGTTGCCGACGAAATCGCCGCAGTGGCTATGGACAGAGCCACGACAGCGAGCACTGCCATGATCCCGATGACAGCAATGAGCGCGACACCCTCGTCGTCACCGCCGCGAAGCATCCGTTTGATCGTCAACCGCCGGAGTGTCAGAAACATGTGGCCGGCCCCGTTCCGCCGGTGGCCGGCAATCGTCGAACAACCGTGTTCGGGATGAGCACAAGGTCAGTGCCTTTGGATGAAACTTTGAATCGCAGCACGACGCGCCCGCTGTTGCCGGCCGTCTCGCCGACCCAGCCGAAGAACGCGCTCTCCCCGTCTGCGCGGTGAATGCCCTTGCCGAGGAACGTCCAGGGCGAGGATTTGAGGTCGTTCAGACTGGTGGGTGCGGCGATTGCACCCGAGTCGTCGCGTGCCGAGTAGAACGAACCGGTCGATGGCGCGAAGTACCACGCCTGGCACTCCCATTTCACCGCACCGGCTGAGGCGCCGATCGCCACTCGTGCTCGCAAAAGTTCGCCGTTGACGTCGCTTTCATTTGGCGGGTCGATGCTCGACGCGTTCCGGATGCCTTCCTCCACAGAGCGCGAGACAAGCTGTCCGAGAGACGTTGCCTCAGAGAGGCTTCGCACCTGCTGCTCCGAGCGGAGCGCCGCGGTCAGGACCGAGCCGACCAGCGTAAGAACCACGATTGACAGCACGGAGTAGACGAGAAGTTCGACCAAGCTCATGCCGCTTTCGCGGTCGCTGTCCGCCGGTTTGATCGCGATCATGGCGCGACCGTCCCGAGTTTGCTTTCGACGAAGACTCGGGTCGTCGCCTGGGAGAGCACATCGTTGGAGCCCTGAACAGTGACGGAAGTAGTGAAAATCACGGTGCCTGGATACGTCGGTGGGCAGATAACCGACTCCATGTGTATCTCGAGCACGGTTCCACGCGGATCCTCAACGAGGTTTCCGAGCGTGCCGCTGGCGAGTTCCTGGATCGCGGCGCACGACGGCTTGAGGCTGCGGGCCTTGTCCATCTGGGCGTTGACGAGCTGGGTCGCCGTAGCGCTGGTGACATTCTTCGATGCGAGCCTCAGCGACGTCTGGAGGAGCGGGAGAAAGGCAATGGCGATGAGGCCGAGGAGGAACATGGCAATGACGACCTCGATGATCCCGAAACCGGATTCGCGCGACGGCGACTCAACGGTTCTCGGGGTCCGGTCGGTCATTGCTGGCCTCTCCAATCAGGAGCGGAGTCGTGCAGGTATGCGGGATGTGTGCGGCGAGCCGGGTCATTGTCCACTGGCGTGGACAATGACCCGGCCGCTTCTATCTGGAGTGCTACGGCGTTTCTGGCCGGGCTCCGGCCGTAAAGACACCATCGCCGGGGCAATAGCCCTCTGCCACACCGCCCTGATCGCTTGCACCAAATTCCTTCGTCGTCACGCTCGTTGCACAGATCGCAAAAGCGGAGTCGTCATCACTGAAGGTAATCGCGGGCAGACCAGTCGCTCCATAGTTGCCCGTGCTGGCTGTCGGCTCTGTATAGCCATAGTCCTCAAGATCGCCGAGTCCTTCAGGGAGCTCCCCCTCCTCGGCCTGGTACGCAATAACTGCAGTCTTGGCGTTGGCAATGTCCGACTTCACTCCGCTGTCCTTGGCGTTGTTCTGGACACCGAGGTAGACGGGGATCGCGATGGCGGCGAGGACGCCGATGATGATGACGACAACGAGAAGCTCGATCAGGGTGAAGCCCTTTTCTTTCTCCTGGATCGCCTTGTAACGAGCTGCGATTGCAGCGGTGATGCGAGAGACCATGGGGTGTCCATTTCGTGATTGTGATTCTGACCAATGCCCGGGTGACCGGGACCCCGGTCGGCTATTTGACTCTATGGCCAATCCTGAGATTCAAAGACACACCTATGGGGGTAAATTGAGCAGAAATTAACCCCCAGAGTAGGGCAGATCAGCAATTTGCTGAGCTTCTCTCAGCTATTCCATCAAAGTGGCGATGTTGAACACCGGGAGATAGAGCGCGACGATCATTCCGCCGACCACGATGCCGAGGAACGCGATGAGCAGCGGCTCGATCAGGGACGTGAGCTGGTCGGTCATGGTCTTCACCTCTTGGTCGTAGAAGTCGGCGATCTTGTCGAGCATCTGCTGCAGCGCTCCGGAGTCCTCACCGACTGCGACCATCTGGATGACCATGGGCGGGAACACCGACTCTTCTGCGAGCGGTGCGGCGATCGACTTGCCCTGCCGGACCGAGTCGGCGACCTTCTTGAGCGCCTCCTCAATGACATAGTTGCCAGAGGTCTCCCCCACGATGTGGAGCGCCTGGAGGATGGGCACACCTGCGCCGATCATGTCGGCGAAGTTGCGGGAGAAACGGGCGACGGCAAGCTTGGTCATCAGCATGCCGAACACAGGCAGCTTCAGCTTGAGCGGGTCGACGGCCTTGCGGACCTGCTGGGTGTTCTTGTTCTTCTTCCACCAGATCCGCCCGACGATCGAACCGATCAAAAGAAGCGGCCCGAGCCACACCATCTGCTCTGACATGGTGACGAGGATCTGCGTCGGGATCGGCAGGGTGCCGCCCATGCCCTCGAACATGCTCTTGAACACCGGAACGATGAAGATCAGCATGCCAGCGACAGCCAGCACCACCATTCCGACGACGACGATCGGGTAGGTCATCGCGCTCTTGATGGTGTTGGTGAGTTCCGCTTCCTTCTCGAAGTTCTTCGCCACCGTGTCGAGTGCCTTGTCGAGGAATCCACCGGTCTCGCCCGCCTTGACCATGTTGATCATGATCGGCGGGAAGTCCTTCTCGTGCTTGCGCATGGCCTCTGAAAGCGACGTCCCGGTTTCTACGTCATCGCGCACGACGACGAGGATCTTCGCAAGCGCCTTGGACTCGGTCTGCTCAGCGAGGATCGACAGCGTCCGCATGAGCGACAGCCCGGCGCTGGTCATGGTCGACATCTGCCGGCTCATGATCGCCAGGTCCTTGAGACCGACGCCCTTCGAGAACCCCGGGATCGTGATTTCTTTGCTCAGGCCGGTGCCGTCCGGCGCAGCATCGATTGATACCGGCGACAGTCCCATCGTGCGGAGGCGCGCAGCAACGGCGCCTTCCGAGGTGGCATCCACTTTGCCCTTGACGATTTTGCCCGCTGCGTCACGGCCCTTGTAGGTGTAGCCGACGGTTCCCGCCATCAGCGGTCCAGCCTCGAAGAGTACGAGTCGCCGTAGTCGATGTCGGACGCCTGCATGGCGCGGGCCGCCGCCTCAGTGGGCGATTGGGAGCCGTGCAGCATCCGCTGGAAGCCCTCGGGGTCGTGCGACTTCGCTTTTGCCGCCTGTGCGGTGATCTTGCCCGAGTTCACCAGTTCGGCGAGGTGCTGGTCCATGGTGTGCATGCCGAGGTCGCGGCCGGCCTGCATCGCCGACAGGATCTGGTAGGTCTTGCCCTCACGGATGAGGTTCGACAGTGCCGGTGTGATCACCATGACCTCGGTCGCCACGACACGGCCGGAGCCACTCGCCTTCGGCACGAGGGTCTGGCTGACGACTCCCTGCAACGTGCCGGCCAGCTGTGTACGCACCTGGTCCTGCTGGTGCGACGGGAACACGTCGATGACACGGTCGATCGTCTGCGCGGCATCCTGCGTGTGCAGGGTGGCGAAGACGAGGTGCCCGGTCTCCGCGGCGGTGAGGGCGACGGAGATCGTCTCCAGGTCACGGAGCTCACCGATGAGGATGACGTCCGGGTCCTGCCGCAGCACATGCTTGAGCGCGTTCGCAAAGCTGTGCGTGTCTGCACCGACCTCGCGCTGGTTGACGATCGACTTCTGGTTCTTGTGCATGAACTCGATCGGGTCCTCGACCGTCACGATGTGGTCAGCACGGGTCCGGTTCACGAGGTCGATCAGGCCGGCCAACGTCGTCGACTTGCCGGAACCGGTCGGGCCGGTGACGAGCACGAGTCCACGCGGCAGGGTGGCGAAGTGGCTGACCGACTCCGGCACACCGAGGTCGCTCAGCCGCTTGATCTCGGTCGGAATGAGACGGAAGGCCGCGCCGATCGCCCCGCGCTGCAGGTAGTAGTTCACACGGAAGCGGCTCTCCTCCGTCAGCGTGTGCGCGAAGTCGAGCTCGAGGTTGTCCTCGAACATGGCCAGCTGCCGGTCGTTCGCGATGGCCCGCAGCTCGGCGTTGATCTTCTCGCGCGACCACGCCGACGCACCCTCGATCGCCCTCAGTCCGCCGTTCACGCGGATCATGGGCGGAGCATCCGCCGTCACGTGGAGGTCGGACGCTTTGAGCGCTACAACGGTGTGCAGCGCGTCGGCGAGGCTGATCTCACGCAGCACGACGGGCTCCGGTTCGGCATCGGCCTGGGCGTAGCCGAAGTGGCCAGCGGCTGCTGCCGCCTCCTGCATCGCGCGGACCAGTTCGCTCTGCCCGGATGCTGGACCGGCGGGCGCCGGGTAGGTCGCGCTCTGATATGACGGCGGAGCCTGCTGCGTGAAGTACGACTCGGCCGGCTGCTCCGCCGGGTAGGACGCGGAGGCCGCGGTCGGCGCCTCAGCGGGCGCGGAGTACAGGGGTGAAGTGGATGCCGTCAGAGACTCGTACGCCCCCGCACGCCGGTCCTCAGGCTCAGCGGGTGCCGGTTCGGCGCTCAGGGACGACCCGAAGCCATACTGCTCAGACGGATCGTAAGACGACTCGGAACGACGACCCTGCTCAGATTCCGACGGGAGGCCCGAGCCGTCGACGGAGCTCTCCCCCCGGCTCCGACGACGGATCCCCGGTGTCCAGCCGTCGACATTCGCTCCCGGCGGCAGAACCGGAATCTCGTAGATTGGGTCGCTCAAGCGTCACTCCCTCTGTGTGCTTTTTGCATGTATGCAGTGCTATTGAAATACAGAAAATGGCTAAACGACGACCCGGAGGATCTCTTCGAGCGACGTGAGCCCCATGGTCGCTTTGGTGAACCCGTCCTCGCGCAGAGTGAGCATCCCCTGCTCACGGGCGAGGCGGCCGATCTCGGCGCTCGAGGCCCGGGCGACGGCGAGCCGCTCGATCTCCTCGGTCACGGTCATCACCTCGTGCAGCGCCAGCCGCCCGCGGTATCCGGTGTTCGAGCACTGCTGGCAGCCGACCGGCCTGAACAGTCCAGGCGTCCGCCTGCTGACCTCGTTCTGCGGAAAGCGGAGCCGTGCCAGGTCCTCATCGGAATACTCCGCCGGCGCCTTGCAGCGGTCGCAGAGGCGCCGCGCGAGCCGCTGGGCGACCACACAGTCGAGCGCCGAGCCGACGAGGAACGGTTCGATGTCCATCTCGGTCAGCCGCACGACAGCGCTGGGCGCATCGTTGGTATGCAGGGTGGAGAGAACGAGGTGGCCCGTCAGCGACGCTTCGATCGCGATCTGCGCGGTCTCGTGGTCACGGATCTCACCGAGCAGAACGACATCCGGGTCGGATCGCAGGATGCTTCGCAAGGCGCTGGCGAACGTCAGCCCCGCCTTCGGGTTCACCTGAACCTGGTTGATGCCCTTCATGCGGTACTCGACCGGGTCCTCGACCGTGATCACGTTGATTTCAGGCCGGGCGACGGTGTTGAGCGTCGTGTACAGCGTCGTCGACTTGCCGGAGCCGGTGGGCCCGGTGACGAGGATCATGCCGTAGGGCTTGGAGTACGAGGCCTTGTACGCCTCGAAGTTGCGGTCGAGTAGTTGCAGGTCACGCAGGTCGAGGCTCGTGTTCGAGTTGTCGAGGATTCGCATGACGACTTTTTCGCCCCACACCGTCGGCAGCGTCGCGACGCGGAGGTCGATCTTGCGGCCGCCGTGCATGACCGACATGCGGCCGTCCTGCGGTTTCCGCCGCTCGGCGATGTCGATCTCGGCCATGATCTTGAGCCGGGAGATGACACCGTTCTGGATGCTCTTCGGTGCGCTCTGCATTTCGTGCAGCACGCCGTCGATCCGGTACCGCACCCGGAGTTCATACTCCCCCGGTTCGATGTGGATGTCGGACGCATTGTCCTGGATGGCCTGCGACACGAGCAGGTTCACGAAGCGCACGATCGGCGCCTCATCGTCGTGCACATCGCCGATGGCGAGGTCGGCCTCCTGCTGGCCGGACTCTTCCTCGAGCGTCGTGGTGAGGTCGCTCAGTTCACCGTCGGCGCGGAGGTAGCGGTCGATGGCGGCGAGGAGGTCCGCGCGCTCAGCGAGCACCGGCTCCACCTGCAGGTGTGTCGCCGCACGGACGTCGTCGATGGCGAAAACATTGCCGGGGTCGACCATGGCGAGCTTGAGCACCTTGCCGTCGAGTCCGATCGGCAAAACGTTGTGTCGACGGCACAGAACGGATGACACGAGGGCGACGGCGGTGCGATCGACGGGGTACTCGAGGAGTTCGACGAAACCGATGCGGGCCTGGGTCGCGCGCGCGCGGGCCAGCTGCACCGGCGTGATGGCACCCTGGGTCACAAGACCGTTGAGCGCCGATTCGTCGTCGGTCTGCGTCCGCGAAACACGGTCGAGCTGGTCGAACGGCAGGATGCCCTGAAGAATCAGAGTTTCCATGATGGATGCCATGCCGATCCCCCTCCGATAAGGCAGTCTTGCCAAAGTAGCCGCGAAGTGGCCGTCTGTCACAGTCCCCCGTTGGGGATGCGCTAGCCCCCGTTCGCGGTGCGCGGGATGAAACGGTTGCACTCGACGGCATCCGCGGGCCTTTTCGCGACGCGCCGGTGCCCGTGCACGCACGCGCCGCATTTCGGCCCGCGCGAGCGTCGAGGCCCCACACTACCCCCAGATCGCCTCGACGATGTTCTCGGTGTAGCCGCGAATCGGGGCGTTCAGCCAGAACGTCGACACCCAGACGTCTTCACGCAAAAAGTGCGATTCGCCGAGCGCGTTGCCCTCGGTCTCCTCGCGGATCACGCAGCGCGTGCCCTGGAGCTGGCTGTAGCAGTCGAAGCCGTTCGACTCCAGAATGTCGAGAACCGCGTCGGACTGTTCTTCCGAGACCCGAGCAACCGCCGTGACGATGCCGGCCTCGCTGGCGCGGCCCCACGTGCACTGGAGGTATTCGAGCGAGCGAAGCGTTTCTTCGAGTTCGTCGGTGTTCGAGAAGTTCGGGTCTGACATCGACGGGTCGTTGAGCGGCGGCAGGTCCTCCTGGAGGGCCTCGAACATGGCCGGCCCGTAGATCTCCTCGCACGAGCCGGGCAGCACGAGGCCGACCTCGTCTGGCGTGGCTTCGGCGGACGGTGTGGGACGCGGCTCCTCGCTCGGTGCGGGCGAGGCCGCCGTGGTGCCCTCCGTCGTGTCCTCAGGAGCCGGTGTGCCGGAGCATCCCGAAACGAGCGCGGCCGTCAGAAGGGCCGCCGTCCCGAGCGCTGCCAGCCGACGGATCGACCGTCGTGGTGCTGTTCCGTGTGACGGCATCCCGCGCATGGTTCTCCTGCTTTCACTACTGGTGCTCGCCCGGAAGCCTACCGGGGCCCCAGTGCAAGCGCGAAGCGGGGCACGGGCGCGATTCTGTAACGATCCTCCGCGGCTCGAAAGCGAAGCTTTCGAACCGAGGAGATTGTCCTTCGACAAGCTCAGGAACCAGGCGCGGCACGCTTGCCGCGACAGTCGAAATCAACGCCGAAAGGCCCCGACCGAAGCCGGGGCCTTTCGTGGATCAACCTGGAGACCTAGTTGTAGGTTCCCGGGGTGAAATCGTCGTTCGAGAAGGTGTCGAAGTCGACGAAGCCGAGGTCGGCCTCGTCGAACACACCATCCGTTGCGAAGATGCGGTTCGGGTAACGCTCAGCCTTCGCTTCTTCCGTCGCCTCAACGGTGACGTTGCGGTACTTGGCGAGGCCGGTACCAGCGGGGATGAGCTTACCGATGATGACGTTCTCCTTGAGGCCGAGCAGAGGATCGCTCTTGCCTTCCATGGCGGCCTGCGTCAGAACGCGGGTCGTCTCCTGGAACGAGGCGGCGGAGAGCCACGACTCGGTCGCAAGAGAAGCCTTGGTGATACCCATGACTTCCTGGCGGGCGGATGCGGTCTTCTTGCCCTCGGTGAGAGCGGCGCGGTTCAGCTCGTTGTACTTCATCCGGTCGACGAGCTCACCCGGCAGGAGTCCGGTGTCACCGTGGTCAACCACGGTCACCTTGCGGAGCATCTGACGAACGATGACTTCGATGTGCTTGTCGTGGATCGGCACGCCCTGTGAACGGTAGACGCCCTGGACGCCACCGACGAGGTGCTTCTGCACTTCACGCACACCGAGAACCCGCAGAACTTCCTTCGGGTCGACGGCACCGAGGTGCAGCGGCTGACCGAGCTCGACGTGCTGCCCGTCCTCGATGAGGAGGACGGCACGCTTGAGCACCGGGTAGATCACGGGCTCATCGCCGTTGTCCGGCGTGAGGATGATCTTGCGGCTGCGGTCGGTGTCTTCGATGTTGACGCGGCCGGCTGCCTCGACGATCGGCGTCGCACCCTTGGGGGTGCGGGCCTCGAAGAGCTCCTGCACGCGGGGAAGACCCTGCGTGATGTCATCAGCGGATGCCGAACCACCGGTGTGGAACGTACGCATCGTGAGCTGCGTTCCAGGCTCACCGATCGACTGGGCCGCGATGATGCCGACGGCCTCTCCGATGTCGACGAGCTGTCCGGTGGCGAGCGAGCGGCCGTAGCAGGCAGCACACACACCGACGGCGGACTCACAGGTCAGGACCGAGCGCACCTTGATGCTCTCGACACCGGCCTCGACCAGCTGGTCGATGAGAACGTCTCCGACGTCTGCACCGGCCTCGGCGACAACCGTGCCCTTCGGGTCGATGGCATCCGCGGCGAGCGAACGGGCGAACACGGAGTTCTCCACGTTGGCGTCACGCACGAGCGTTCCGGTCGAGTCGACAGCGGCGATCGCGAGCTCGAGGCCCTTGGTCGTTCCACAGTCGTCCTCGCGGATGATGACATCCTGCGACACGTCGACGAGACGACGCGTGAGGTACCCGGAGTCTGCGGTACGCAGAGCCGTGTCAGCCAGTCCCTTACGAGCACCGTGGGTTGCGATGAAGTACTCCGCAACACTCAGGCCTTCGCGGTAGGACGAGATGATCGGGCGAGGGATGATCTCACCCTTCGGGTTGTTCACCAGGCCACGCATACCCGCGATGTTGCGGATCTGCAGCCAGTTACCACGAGCACCCGATGTCACCATGCGGTTGATCGTGTTGTTCTCGGGGAAGTTAGCCCGCATGGCCTCTGCGACCTTTTCGGTGGCTTCGGTCCAGATCTTGATGAGCTCCTGGCGACGCTCGGCGTCGGTCGTGAGGCCCTTCTCGAACTGGCCCTGAACCTTCGCGGCCTGCTTCTCGTAGGTCTGGACGATCTCGCGCTTGTTCGGCGGGGTGAGAACGTCGCTCAGTGCAACGGTGACGCCGGAACGGGTTGCCCAGTGGAAACCGGCATCCTTGATGTTGTCCAGCGTTGCTGCCACGACGGTCTTCGGGTACCGCTCGGCGAGGTCGTTGACGATCGACGAGAGCTTGCCCTTGTCGGCGACGTCTTCCACGTACGGGTAGTCGTCCGGAAGCGCCTCGTTGAAGAGGGCGCGACCGAGCGTCGTGGTGACGAGGGAGACTCCGCTGCCTTCATAACCTTCAGGGGCTTCACCCTTGGCGAAGGAGATGTCGACGAGGCGGATCCGCACCTTGGCGTTGAGGTCGAGCGTCTTCTGGTCGAACGCGAGAATTGCTTCCGCGATCGAGGAGAACGCACGGCCTTCGCCCACGACACCCTCCTTGAGGGTGGTCAGGTGGTGCAGGCCGATGATCATGTCCTGCGTGGGCAGGGTGACCGGGCGGCCGTCGGACGGCTTGAGGATGTTGTTCGAGGCAAGCATCAGGATGCGAGCCTCGGCCTGGGCCTCGACCGAGAGCGGCAGGTGGACAGCCATCTGGTCGCCGTCGAAGTCTGCGTTGAACGCAGCACAGACGAGCGGGTGCAGCTGGATGGCCTTACCTTCGACGAGCTGAGGCTCGAAGGCCTGGATGCCCAGACGGTGCAGCGTGGGTGCACGGTTCAGCATGACCGGACGCTCGCGGATGATCTCTTCGAGAACGTCCCAGACCTCGGGACGGCTGCGCTCGACCATACGCTTCGCGGCCTTGATGTTCTGAGCGTGGCTCAGGTCGATCAGGCGCTTGATCACGAACGGCTTGAACAGCTCGAGAGCCATCTGCTTGGGCAGACCACACTGGTGCAGCTTCAGCTGGGGACCGACGATGATGACCGAACGGCCCGAGTAGTCGACGCGCTTTCCGAGCAGGTTCTGACGGAAGCGACCCTGCTTGCCCTTGAGCATGTCGCTCAGGGACTTGAGGGCGCGGTTACCGGTACCGGTGACCGGACGACCACGGCGACCGTTGTCGAACAGTGCGTCGACGGCCTCCTGAAGCATGCGCTTCTCGTTGTTGACGATGATCTCGGGGGCACCGAGGTCAAGCAGCCGACGCAGACGGTTGTTGCGGTTGATCACACGACGGTAGAGGTCGTTGAGGTCAGAGGTCGCGAAGCGGCCACCGTCGAGCTGCACCATCGGGCGCAGTTCGGGCGGGATCACCGGGACGACATCGAGAACCATGGCGGCCGGCGAGTTGCCGGTCGACAGGAACGAGTTGACGACACGGAGGCGCTTGATGGCGCGGATCTTCTTCTGGCCCTTGCCCTCGGCGATCTGCGTGTGCAGCAGTTCGCTCTCGGCGGCCAGGTCGAAGCTCAGCAGACGCTTCTTGATCGCCTCTGCACCCATGAACGCTTCGAAGTACATGCCGAAACGGTCCTGCAGTTCGTGGAAGACGGCATCCTCAGGCTTGAGGTCGCCGACCTTCAGGCTGCGGAAGTCGTCCCAGACACGCTCGAGGTGAGCGATCTGCTCGTCGTACGACTTACGGGACTGGCTCATCTCCTTCTCAGCGGCGTCCTTGGTGCGACGCTTCTGGTCGGCCTTGGCACCTTCGGCTTCGAGGGCGACGAGGTCGTCTTCGAGCTTCTTCAGGCGGTCGGCGATGCGGGAGTCCCGCTGGTCGCCGAGCGTCTTGATCTCAAGGCGGATCTCGTTCTCGAGTCCGGGCATGTCCTGGTGACGAGCATCCTCGTCGACAGAGATGACCATGTATGCGGCGAAGTAGATGACCTTTTCGAGGTCCTTCGGCGCCATGTCGAGCAGGTAACCCAAGCGCGAGGGGACGCCCTTGAAGTACCAGATGTGGGTGACGGGCGCAGCCAGCTCAATGTGCCCCATGCGCTCACGGCGCACGGAGGACTTGGTGACCTCAACGCCACAGCGCTCGCACACGATGCCCTTGAAGCGGACACGCTTGTACTTGCCACAGGAGCATTCCCAGTCACGGCTCGGGCCGAAGATCTGTTCACCGAACAGACCATCCTTCTCGGGCTTCAGGGTTCGGTAGTTGATGGTTTCGGGCTTCTTGACCTCACCGTACGACCAACGACGGATGTCGTCAGCGGTAGCCAGGCCAATGCGAAGCTCATCAAAAGTTGTTACGTCGAGCAATTTCTCTCCTAAAGAAAGATCTGAAGAATACTTCTCTTGGCCAGGCTTAGATCTCGTCGATGGACGACGACTCGAACCTGGAGGAAATGTTGATGCCGAGCTCTTCCGCAGCGCGGAAGGCGTCGTCGTCGGTGTCCTTGAGGCTGACCGCGGTGCCGTCGGCAGACAGCACTTCCACGTTCAGGCAGAGGGACTGCATTTCCTTGATCAGAACCTTGAAGGACTCGGGAATACCGGGCTCCTGGATGTTCTCACCCTTGACGATGGCCTCGTACACCTTCACGCGGCCGAGGATGTCGTCGCTCTTGATGGTGAGGAGTTCCTGGAGCGCGTATGCCGCACCGTAAGCCTCGAGGGCCCACACTTCCATCTCTCCGAAACGCTGGCCACCGAACTGCGCCTTACCACCCAGCGGCTGCTGCGTGATCATCGAGTACGGCCCGGTCGAACGAGCGTGGATCTTGTCGTCGACGAGGTGGTGCAGCTTGAGGATGTACATGTAACCGACCGAGATCGGCTCCGGGAACGGCTCGCCGGAACGGCCGTCGAACAGGTTGGCCTTTCCGCTGGAGCCGATGAGGCGGTCGCCGTCACGGGTGACGGTGGTCGAGTCGAGAAGACCTGCGATCTCTTCCTCGGATGCACCGTCGAACACCGGCGTTGCAACCTTGGTTCCGGCAGGAGCCTCGTGTGCTTCGGCCGGGAGGTGCTTCGCCCAGGTCGGCTTGCCTTCGACCTTCCAACCCTGCTGGGCAATCCAGCCGAGGTGGAGTTCGAGGACCTGGCCGAAGTTCATTCGACCCGGGATACCGAGCGGGTTGAGGATGATGTCGACAGGAGTTCCGTCTTCGAGGAACGGCATGTCCTCGATCGGCAGGATCTTCGAGATGACGCCCTTGTTGCCGTGACGACCGGAGAGCTTGTCACCCTCGGTGATCTTGCGCTTCTGGGCGATGTAGACCACGACGCGGCGGTTGACGCCCGAGCCGAGCTCGTCGTCACCGTCTTCGGCGTTGAACTCCTTGACGGCGATGATCGTGCCGCGCTCACCGTGGGGAACCTTGAGCGAGGTGTCGCGCACTTCGCGGCTCTTCTCGTTGAAGATCGCGCGGAGCAGACGCTCCTCGGCGGAGAGCTCGGTCTCGCCCTTCGGCGTGACCTTTCCGACGAGGATGTCACCGGGGCGGACTTCGGCGCCGATGCGGATGATGCCGCGCTCGTCGAGGTCCTTCAGGAGCTCAGGGCTGACGTTCGGAAGGTCACGGGTGATCTCTTCCTTGCCCAGCTTGGTGTCGCGCGAGTCGACCTCGTACTCCTCGATGTGAATCGAGGAGAGGGTGTCGTCCTTGACCAGGTTCTGGCTCAGGATGATCGCGTCCTCGAAGTTGTGGCCTTCCCATGACATGAATGCCACGAGGAGGTTCTTTCCGAGGGCGAGCTCGCCGTTCTCCGTTGCAGGGCCGTCTGCGATGACCTCGCCGGC
The DNA here is from genome assembly GCF_040548835.1 of Mycetocola sp. 2940. Lineage (NCBI taxonomy): Bacteria > Bacillati > Actinomycetota > Actinomycetes > Micrococcales > Microbacteriaceae > Mycetocola > Mycetocola sp. 2940. Next base: position 28,968 of record NZ_JBEPSK010000005.1, on the reverse strand, counting down.
CTCGATGCGGTCACCCGCGGAGACGATGACGCGGTTGTTGAAGCTCGTGCCCTGGTTAGAGCGGTCGAACTTGCGCAGGTAGTAGTCCTGTGTTCCACCCTCGTCGAGCTGGACGGTGACGACCTCGGCCGAAACCTCCATCACAACACCCGGCTTGTCGGCGGTGATCACGTCGCCGGCGTCGATGGCTGCGTAGCCCTCCATACCGGTTCCGACGATCGGCGACTCCGAGCGGAGCAGCGGAACTGCCTGACGCTGCATGTTGGCACCCATGAGTGCGCGGTTCGCGTCGTCGTGCTCGAGGAACGGGATGAGGCTCGTCGCGACCGACACCATCTGGCGCGGCGAGACATCCATGTAGCCGATGTCTTCTGCGGGGAAGAGGTCGACCTCTCCGCCCTTACGACGGGCGAGGACGCGGTCCTCGGTGAAGCGGCCGTCTGCCCTCAGCGGGGCGTTGGCCTGGGCGACGATGTAGTCGTCCTCTTCCATTGCCGTGAGGTAGTCGATGTCCTTCGTGACCAGGCCGTCGACGACGCGACGGTACGGGGTCTCGATGAAACCGAATGCGTTGATGCGGGCGAACGACGCGAGCGAACCGATCAGGCCGATGTTCGGGCCTTCAGGAGTCTCGATCGGGCACATGCGGCCGTAGTGGGACGGGTGAACGTCTCGCACCTCGACGCCTGCACGCTCACGCGACAGACCACCGGGGCCAAGAGCCGACAGGCGGCGCTTGTGGGTGAGGCCCGCGAGCGGGTTGTTCTGGTCCATGAACTGCGACAGCTGCGAGGTACCGAAGAACTCCTTGATCGCGGCGACGACGGGGCGCACGTTGATCAGGGTCTGCGGGGTGATCGCTTCGATGTCCTGCGTGGTCATGCGCTCGCGGACGACGCGCTCCATGCGGGACAGACCGGTGCGGACCTGGTTCTGGATGAGCTCGCCGACGGCGCGGATACGACGGTTACCGAAGTTGTCGATGTCGTCGATGTCGAGGCGGATGTCCGCCTTCTTGCCGTCGCGGAGGCCGACGAAGCTGGTCTCACCCGAGTGCAGGCGAACGAGGTACTTGATCGTCTCGACGATGTCGTCGACGGTCAGGACCGAGTCGCTGAGGGGGGCGTCAAGACCGAGCTTCTTGTTGATCTTGTAACGGCCGACCTTCGCGAGGTCGTAGCGCTTGCCGTTGAAGTAGAAGTTGTCGAGGAGCGCGCGGGCAGCCTCAGCGGCAACCTGCTCTCCCGGACGGAGCTTGCGGTAGATGTCGCGGAGCGCGTCTTCCTTGGTGAGGATCGTGTCCTTCTCCAGGGTGAGCTCGATCGACTCGAAGCCCTTGAACTTCTCCATGATGTCTTCGCTCGTCAGGCCGAGGGCCTTGAGGAAGACGGTGACCGACTGCTTGCGCTTGCGGTCGATGCGAACGCCGACCTGGTCGCGCTTGTCGATCTCGAACTCGAGCCATGCGCCACGGCTCGGGATGATGCGGGCAGAGAAGATGTCCTTGTCGGACGTTTTCTCCTGGTTGCGGTCGAAGTAGACACCGGGGCTGCGGACGAGCTGAGACACGACGACACGCTCGGTGCCGTTGATGATGAACGTGCCCTTTTCGGTCATGAGCGGGAAGTCGCCCATGAACACGGTCTGAGTCTTGATCTCACCGGTGAGGTGGTTCATGAACTCGGCCTCGACGTAGAGAGGAGCGGCGTAGGTCTTGCCACGCTCCTTGCACTCGTCGATCGAATACTTCTCCGGCTCCAGGAAGGGGCTGGTGAAGCTCAGCTGCATGGTCTCGCCGAGGTCCTCGATGGGCGAGATCTCCTCGAAGATCTCATCGAGGCCGGAGTGAGTCGGCAGGTCCTGGCGGCCGGACTTCGTGGCTTCGTCGATGCGTGATTTCCACACATCGTTGCCCACGAGCCAGTCAAAGCTCTCGGTCTGCAAAGCAAGCAGATCCGGAACCGTCAGGGTGTCGGTGATCTTCGCGAACGACAGACGCGATGCGTCGCGGCCGTTCTTGGGTGAGTTGGTGGATGCGTTGCGCGCAGCAGCCAAGGAAATAACCTCCGTGGGCCCTCGTACAGGCTCTAGTTACTGGTAGTAATGGAGAACTCGTCAAACGCCATCAAAGAATGGTGCACTTTTCAGGGGAAAAGGACACTAGGCCGACCGCAATATGAAGGCATGGGAAACGTCTGGGAGCGCAAGGATCTACTATATGCCTCCTGACGCGCCGTGTCCAGCGAATTCCTTGACGGACCCCGCCGCCTGCGGTATAACCGCGGCCCGGCCCTCCCCCGAGTTGCTACGTTTGCAGTGGTCCTGAGCCGTCCGAACCCCGGCAAACCCAGCAACTCGCGGGGGTTGAGGGCCCTCCACAGGTTCCGTTACGCGAGCCAAAATTCACAGAAGTCATTCAGGCGCGACCTGCGGGTCCGGCGTCGACGACGCTGCCAGAATGACCAGACGGAAACCACTTCCCGGCGAACTCGGACCGGGCCCCTTCACCGTCGCCGACGCTGTGGCGCTGGGGGTGACGCGCGACCGCCTCGCCGCCTCCGACCTCATGAAGCCGTTCGCCGGCATCCGCATGCCCGCGCAACCGGAGACACCTCCCCCGCAGTCCGACGCTGAATGGCTGCAGATCTTCGCCGCCCATCAGCGTGACAATCGAGACCTGTGCGCCGCGTACCGGTTGCGGATGCCGCCTGCCGCCTTTTTCTGCGGACCGACCGCGGCGCTGCTGCACGGAGCTCCGCTGCCGTACTGGCTGTCGGCCGACCGTCGTCTTCACGTCGGGCTGCCCGAGGACTGCCGCGCCGTGCAGGTGGTCGGCGCGATCGGCCACAGTTACACCATCGATCCGGCACAGGTGATGACCGGGGTCGTCGGGCGCCTCACGACACCAGAGAGGACCTGGTGCGACCTTGCGCGGACGATCCGCCTTCCCGAGCTCGTTGCCGTCGGCGATTACCTCATCCACTGGAACAGCCCCCTGTCCTCGCGCGACCGGCTGGCCGTCACCGTCCACCTGCAGAAAGGCCAGCGGGGCGTGAAGAACCTGCGCACAGCCCTGACCCTCCTCAACGAGCGTGCGGAGTCGCCAAAGGAATCGATCCTGCGGGTTCAACTCATCCTGGGCGGGCTCCCCGCACCGGAGGTCAACGCGGACGTCTTCGACACGCAGGGGCGCTTCATCGGACGCGTGGACATGATGTACCGCCAGTACGGACTCATCCTCGAGTACGAGGGCCTGCAACACCTGATGGATCCGGATCAGTGGCAGCGAGACATCGAGCGTGTCCAAAAGCTCGAGGATGAAGGGTGGCGGGTGATCCGGGTGACCAGGGCCGACCTGGCCAACACGCGCGACCTCATCGCGCGGATCCGTGCCCACATCCGCACCCGACGCCTCGCATGATCCGCGAACTGCTGGGTTTGCAGGGGTCCGGGCCGCCCCGAACCCCCTCAAGGTCAGCAACTCGCGAAGAGAGGTTACGGCCGGGCGTGCCGAAAGGCGAGCTGCTGGCCGGGGCGCAGCTGCGCAAACACATCGAGGGCCCCGGATGCCACGACCGCGATCACCGGATACCCACCGGTCGTCGGGTGGTCGGCCAGCAGCACCGTGGGGAGCCCGGACGGCGGCACCTGCAACGCCCCCGCGACCATCCCTTCGCTGGGCAGTTCGCCACGGGCATCCGCTCGCTCGAGCGGCTGCCCCTCCAGCCGCGCCCCGACGCGGTTCGACGCCGAACCGAGCGTCCAGGTTCCGGTGAACAGCCGCTCGAGCGCCCCGGACGTGAACCAGTCCGCACGCGGTCCGACGGAGAGCGGCACGGTCACCGGGCCGGGGTCCGGCGGGCTCCACGGTGCGACATCGAGCGCCGGGATGCCGGCCGTGTGCGGCGAACCGATCGGAAGCACGTCACCGTCGCGCACCGGCGCCGGGCCGATGCCCGAGAGGAGGTCCGTCGACCGCGACCCCAAAACCGGCGGCACGTCCCATCCACCGCTCACCGCCAGGTAGTACCGCAGCCCGGACGACGCGGGCCCGATCTCCACAGCCGCACCGGCAGCGACGAACACCGGATGGTTCGGGTCGACCGGGCGACCGCCGACCGACACCGGTCCCCACGCTCCGGTCACGGCGATCCACGCGTCCTGGTCGGCGACACCCGAGAACGGGCCGACGGTGATCTCCAGCACGGCCGAGCCTTCGGCGTTTCCGACGAGCCGGTTGCCGAGGGTCAGCGCCCGGCGGTCGAGCGCACCGGATCCGCTCACCCCGAGTGCCGCGTACCCCGGCCGGCCCAGGTCCTGGACGGTGGTGAGCGGCCCGGCGGCGAGCACGGTCAGCGCGCTCATGACACCGCCCGGAACCGGACGACCCGACCCGGTGTGAGCAGGGCGGGCGGCGTGGCATCCGGGTTCCACAGCTCGGCGTCGGTCCGGCCGATGATCTGCCAGCCACCGGGAGACGACCGCGGATACACGCCGGTGTACTCCCCGGCGAGACCCACCGCACCGGCCGGAACGCTCGTGCGCGGGCTCGACCGCCGCGGCACGACGAGCCGGTTCGAGTCGGACACGAGGTAACCGAAACCGGGGGCGAACCCGACGAAGGCGACCCGCCAGACGGATGCCGTGTGCGCGTGCACGACCTCCCGCTCGGGTATCGACAGGAGGGCGGCGACCTCGGCGAGGTCCTCCCCCGAATACTCCACGTCGATCTCGACGGCGTCGCTCTCCCCCCACACCTCCGGCGGCAGCGGCGGGGTGGACCGGATCCAGCCCGCTACGCGGTCGGCCGGCAGGATCGCCGGGTCGAAGGTGACGAGCACGGTGCGGGCTGCGGGCACGATGTCGACGATCCCGGCCGGCGGGCGAGCCGAGAGCCCGGCATGCAGCGCGAGGACCGCGTCGAGGTCGTCGCAGTCGATGAGCATGGCCCGGTCGCCGGCGGCGTGCAACACACTCATACGGCGGCCCGCACCTCGACGCCGGCTTCGGCGAGCGCCCGCCGCACCGCGCGGGCCATGGCGACGGCATCCGGGGTGTCGCCGTGCACGCAGAGCGAGTCGACCTCGATCGACAGCAGGGTGCCGTCGAGCGCACGCACCGTGCCCTCGGTGACCATCGTGAGGGCCCGCGCGGCGATCTCATCCTCGCCGTGCAGCACGGCGCCGGGCCACTTGCGCGGCGCGAGCGACCCGTTGCGCTGATAGGCGCGGTCGACGAAGGCCTCCCGCAGGAACGGAAGCCCGTGGGCGGCGGCCGCCGCCTCGACGCGGGATCCGGACAGGCCCATCAGCGGAAGCCCGGGCGAGAACTGCGCGACCGCGCTCGCGACGGCATCCGCCTTGCGATCGTCATGGACGATGCGGTTGTAGAGCGCACCGTGCGGCTTCACATAGCGGATGTCGGTGCCCGCCTTCTCGGCGGCCCCGGCGAGCGCCGCGAGCTGTTCGAGGATCTCGTCGATGAGCACGGCGGGGAGCACTTCGAGGTCGGCGCGGCCGAAATGGGCCCGGTCACGGTAGGAGACGTGCGCCCCGACCCTGACGTCGTGTTCGATCGCGAGGAGGCAGGACGCGTACATCGAGTCGGCGTCTCCGGCGTGGAATCCGCAGGCGATGCTGGCGCTCGTAATGAGCGGGAACAGGGCGGCGTCGTCCGCGGTGGCGCGGCCGTCCACCGTCTCACCGAGGTCGCAGTTGAGGTCGACGCGCATGACTTCAGGCTATCTGCGCGGGGGCGGCTCCTGCAGCGCGTGTTCGCAACTTCGCCAGATTCTCGCCGTAACTCACCCGGACGGTGGGCCAGGCCCCGCAGACGCCGGGATTCCCCGAGGTTACGAAAGGTAGGCTCGACGCATGGCAGCGAGAGAGACCGACAACCCCCAGATCCGTCTCGCGTCGAGCGGCCAGCTGGCCGTCATCGAGGCGGACAAGTGGGTTCCGGGCAGCTTCCAGCTCGTGGTCGACGGCACACCGCAGTCGCACGTGAACCTCGACGACCCGACGAACCTGTTCTTCGAGTACATCCAGCGCATCGGCCACGTCATCGACGAGGTGCGCACGCCGGGTGCGCCGATCACCGCCGTGCACCTCGGCGCCGGCGCGCTGACGCTGCCCCGCTACATCGAAGCGACCCGGCCCGGCAGCAGGCAGCAGGTCGTCGAACTGGAACAGGACCTGATCGACTTCGTGCGCGAGCACCTGCCCTGGTCGAAGCGCGCGGCCATCCGGATTCGTTACGGCGACGCCCGGGAGGTGCTCGGCCGGCTGCCCAAGGGCCTCGCCGGCAGCGTCGACCTCGTCATCGTCGACATCTTCTCCGGCGCCAGGACCCCCGCGCACGTGACCAGCATCGAGTTCTACCGTGAAGCGGCCGCCCTGCTCGCGCCCGACGGCATCCTCGTCATCAACATCGCCGACGGCCCCGGCCTCGCCTTCGCCCGCGGGCAGGCCGCCACCGTGCAGGAGGCCGTCGGGCACGTCGCCGTGCTCGCCGAAGCGCAGATCCTCAAGGGCCGGCGGTTCGGCAACGTCGTCCTGATCGGCTCGAACACCGAGCTGCCGATGCACTTCATTCCCCGCCTCCTCGCCGGCGGACCCCACCCGGCGAAGGCCGTCGCGGGGGCCGAGCTCCGCCAGTTCTTCGCCGGCGCCTCGGTGGTGACGGACGAGACTGCCGTGCCGTCGCCGACCCCCGCGCAGACCATCTTCCAGGTGCGGTCGGGCAACTGACATGCGCAGGCGAAGGGCGACGGTCGCGGCCCTGGCCGCGGTTCTGCTCGCCGTTCCGATCCTGGCCGGCTGCACGACAGCGACGCCCGCACCGAGTGCTCGGCCCACCGGGCCGGACACGCCCGCGCCTTCCCCGACCGGAACCCCACCCGTCTCCCCGACGGGCGTGACGACAGTGCTCGCGACCGGACTCGACGCGCCCTGGTCGATCCTCCGGCTCGGCGACAGCACCCTGCTCAGCTACCGCGACACCGGGCAGATCATGGAGCTGACCCCGACCGGCGAGCTTCGCGAAGCGGCCGTGGTTCCCGGCGTCGACCCTGGCGGCGAAGGCGGGCTGCTCGGCCTCGCCGCGCGCACGCAGGACGAACAACACTGGATCTACGCCTACCTCACCGCCGCACGAGACAACCGCGTCGTGCGGATGCCGCTCGGCGGCTCCCCCGGCAGCCTCACGCTCGGGGCTGTTGAGGTCGTGCTCGAGGGGTTGGCGAAGGCCGGCAACCACAACGGCGGTCGGATCGCCTTCGGCCCGGACGGGATGTTGTACGTGACGGTCGGCGACGCGGGGAACGGCAACCTCGCCCAGGACCCCGCCTCGCTCAACGGCAAGATCCTGCGGGTCACCCCGACCGGCGAGGTGCCGCAGGACAACCCGATCGACGGCTCAGAAGTCTGGTCGCTCGGGCACCGCAACCCGCAGGGACTCGCCTGGGACGCGGACGGCAGGCTCTGGGCGAGCGAGTTCGGCCAGAACACGTGGGACGAACTCAACCTCATCGAACCGGGCAAGAACTACGGCTGGCCGAGGGTCGAAGGGCAGGCGGGCGACCCCGAGTTCGTCGACCCCGCCTACCAGTGGTCGACAGACGAGGCCAGCCCGAGCGGCCTCACCGTCGTCGACAACACCCTGTTCATGGCCGCGCTCCGGGGTCAGCGCCTGTGGGGGATCCTCGACGGCGTCCACGTCCCAGAGGGTAGCCGCGGACTCGAGGGTGTGGTGACGGCATCCGCGTATTTCGATCGGGAATTCGGCCGGATCCGCGACGTGGCGCCGGGCCCGGACGGCACCCTCTGGCTGATCACGAACAACACCGACGGGCGCGGCACGCCGGGGCCCGACGACGACCGGCTGATCGAAGTCGCCCTCGCGCCTCTCGTCGAGGGGCGCGCCACCAAATCCGAGTCCGAATGACGACAGGCGCACCGCCTGACTCGCAAAGCGAGCACCCCGGGTTAACCTCGACTGAGAGACCGTACGATCCGATCGTTGGAGCACACCCTGAGCATCATCCTTGGCTATGACGCCTCAACCCTGCGTGAGAAGGTCGACCTCAAGGCTGTTGGGGATCGACTGCTCGAACTGGGCGACATGCGCAGCCTGAGCGCACTCTGCGAGAAGGCCTGGCTGCTGAAAGTCGCCGGCCAGCTCGACGAGGCCCTCGACGTGGCCAACCAGTGCGTGCGGCTCGCGCGCTTCACCGGCGACCGCAAGGGACTGATGCAGCCCCGGATGCTCCGCGCCCAGGTCCTCCAGTTCCGTGGCGCCTACGAGGAGGCGCTGCACGAACTGTCGTCGCTCATCAATGAAGCGCACACCCACGACTGGAAGATGCTCGAGGCACTCGCGCTGCAGCACCGCGGCAAGGTGTACTTCGACCAGGGCGAGTTCAAACCGGCGCTCGCCGATTTCAAAGCCTCCGTCCGCCTGCGCACCGACCTGGGCGCCACGGACGACGAGCTGGAATCCCCGCAGATCGCCGTCGCCATCACGGAGTCGTTCCTCGGCCGCTGAACGCGGTCGAGCGAATGTCAGCGGCCCGCGCTAGCGTATTGCCATGTCCGATCTGGTCCGGGTCCGATTGTGGGCCGACTCGCTGATAAAGCTGCACCTCGATCCGGCCGTGTGGTCGTTCGGGTTCGACAACGCCAAACGCCGTGCCGGGCTGTGCAACTTCACCACGAAGCGGATCACCGTCTCCCGCTACCTCGCCACGCGGTTCGACGACGACGAGATCCACCAGATCCTGCTGCACGAAGTCGCCCATGCCCTCGCCGGGCCGCGGGCCGGTCACGGTGCGGCGTGGAAGCGGATCGCCGCCGACCTCGGCTACGAGGGCTCGCGGCTGCACCACGGCGAAACCGCCGACGAGCTGGCCCCCTGGGTCGGCTCGTGCCCCAACGGCCACACCCTGTACCGCTACCGGCAACCCAAACACCACACGTCGTGCGGGGTCTGCTCGCGCCGGTTCGACCCCCGCTTCGCGATCGACTGGCATCACCGGGTCATCACGCCGGCGATGCGGCAGCGCGCCGCAGCCCAGGCGACATGACGCCAGTCAGGTCCGACGCGGGCGCCCGCAACCTCCGGATCGCCCTCCTTCGCGGTGTCAACGTCGGCGGCGTCACCGTGAAATCAGCGGCGCTGGCCGACGTGTTCCGCGACCTGGGCTGCACCGACGTGCGCACCGTGCTGGCCAGCGGCAACGTGCTGTTTTCTCCCGACGACAGCACCCCTGTCACTGCGGAGGCGGTCGAGAAGGCACTGTCCTCCGCCTTCGGCTACTCCGCCCGGGTGATCCTCACCGACCAGGCCGCGGTGCGCGAGATCGTCGAGGCGTATCCCTTCGACGAGGTCGACGACCGGCAGCCGTACGTGGTGTTCGTGTCGCAACCGGGTGACATCCGCGCCCTTCTCGACCTGGCCGGCGACCTCGACACCGACGTGGAACGTGTGCAGGCCGGCGACGGCGTTCTCTACTGGGAGGTGCGCAAGGGGATGTCGACCGACAGTCCCTTCTCGAAGCGGACGGCGCGGATGCCGGGCGTCCTCACGACCACGCGCAACCTGCGCACGCTGCGCAAGCTGCTCTGAATCGTCCGCGCCGCCGCGGCCCGCCTAACCGGTGTCGCCAAACCGGTGCGGCCACACCGGCGTTGACCGAGTAACCGGATAGCGTGGTTCCATGAGCGACGGAACCGAGGCCCCCACCGGCCAATGGTTCACGTCGCTCGACGGGACCCGCTGGTGGTTCGACTCGGGCTCGCTCGCCCTGGACTTCACGTACACCGGTCCCCTCGGCGTCGCGGAGGCGGCGACCGACTCGCCGGATGAGACCCTGCGGTCGCCGGCAGACCTCACCTCCTGGCTGGCGGGCCGACTCCCGGGCACCGAGGCCGGCGACCGTGACCTGGCCGATGCCGTCACCCTCCGCGGGGCGATCGGTCGGCTGGCGCTCGCGTCCAGCGCCGACGACCCGGCGAACGCCCGCGACATCGACCTGCTCAACCTGTACGCCGCGACCCCCGACATCCCGCCGCGCCTTGCCGGGGGCACGCTGCAGGCCGGCCGGACCGAACCGCGCGCCGCTCAGGCCCTGTCGACGATCGCCCGGGATGCCGTGGCGCTGCTCTCGGGAAGCACCCCTGGACGTATCCGCGGGTGCGACGCCGAGGACTGCGACATGATCTACCTCGACACCTCGCGGGCAGGGAACCGCCGCTGGTGCTCGATGCAGCGGTGCGGCAACCGGCACAAGGTGCGCGCCCACCGTGCGAGGACTGCGGGCCAGGCCGCTCCTCGCTGATCGTCGCTATTCGCTGATGATCACCGAGCGGTCGAACGCGACAAACCCTGAGTAGTCCTGACCCACACGGCCGAACGAGCTCGGGTACGGCTGCGGATAACTCCAGGCCAGGTCTTTCCGCGGCTGCCCGCCGGTGGTCACCGTGAAGTACTGCGCCTCACCCTTCCAGCCGCAGGTGTACGGGGTCGGGCTCTCGACGAACAGCTCGGCGACGAGGCTCGTGGGCGGGAAGTACCAGTTGCCCTCGATCTTGACGAGCTCGCTGGTCGGGGCCTCGGCGAGGACGGTGTCGCGGTGGGTGGCTTTCATGGCTGCAGCATACGCCTGCCGGCTGCCCGGCAACCCAGGCCGGCAACCAGCGGCTCAGTCGCGGAGGACCGCGACCTCAGCCGACGAGTCCACCCGAGCGGCGGCGACCACGCGCTCACGCTCGCCGTCGGCGATCAGCGCCTGCCCGTCGACGGATGCCGTGAACAGGTGCCCGACGGCGTTCCGGAGGTTGTCGAAGGCGGCGGAGGCCACTGCGGCCTCCGGTGAGGTGAAGTCGATGCCGCGGGTGATCAGGGCGTCGATCACGGCGCCCGCCGCGAGAAGGTCGGGAGCCGAGGCGGTTCCGTCCCGGCCGGCCGCCACGACGGCGATCGACACCCGGCGGCCGAGGCGCACCTGGTGGTCGAGCGCCCAGGTGGCGACAGCGCTCCGGTTGGTCAGATTTGCGGCGATCACCGTCGCAGCGGGAGTGTCGAGGGCGACGCCGGCATCGGCGAGCGCGAGGGGGTCGACCCAGATCAGCAGGTCGGCGTCCGCGACACGGTCGAGTCCTCCCTGGCCGGCGTCGAACCGGACCTGGTACTTCGACTGGGCGGCGAACGGCACGGTGACCTGCGGGAGCGTGGAGTCGGGCATGACTCCAGCGTAACGACGGCCGCCCGGCGCCTCGGCTGTGTTACAGCCAGTGACGTTCCTCCGGGTAACGGCGGTCGTCCGGCGACGGGCGACGCGTGGCATCCCGGATGACCTCGAAATCGTGCCGGGAAAGCTCGATCAGCCCCGCACGCAACTGGTATCCCCAGTTCGGCGCGTTGCGGGTGAAGTCGAGGGCGCCGAGCAGGGGACGGATCGGCGCGGGCTCGGCCGCGAGGTCCCAGTCGACCCGGCGCCGCCACGGTTTCCAGTCCAGCGACAGTGCCTGGTAGATCTCGGTGCCGGCGATGCGCCCGATCGCCGTGAACTGCTTCAGGGGGTCACCCTCCTGCTCGGTCTTCGGCGAGTAATAGACGATGCCGTCTGCCTCGCCCATCCGCTCGAGGTTCGGGCGGGTGCCGTGGCTGACCTGGGCGATGCCGAGGTCGACGGCGGTGCGAACATGGTCGCGCGACGCCACCGCCAGCCAGTATCGAATCGCCATGCTCCCTGTTTAGCGCACCCGCGGTGGCGCGCTTCGCCAGTTGCCGGTGCCGACGGCCGGGTTTTGCCGGTTTGCTGGGATTTGGGGGCAAATTCCCGCAGTTCGCACCGCCGAGCCGAACGGACAGGTGAGACTGGGCAGATGCGAGTCCAACTCAAGATGATCCTCGACTGCGATCCGTTCGACGCCTGGCGCGCGGTCCGTTCCCCGGCTGTGCTCCGTGAGCTCTACTCCCCGCTGCTCGAACTCGACCCGGGCGGACCGGTCCCCACCCTCTGGGAACCGGGCAGCATGGATGTCGCCATTCGCGGCGCCGGCGTCCTCCCGGTCGGGCGCCAGCGGATCGACATCGATTTCGACCTGACCCGGATGCCGGGGGTGCGGATCCTCGTCGACTCCGGTCGGCCGCTCAGCGGCCCGTTGAGCCTGCTCGAGGGCTGGCGGCACCAGATGGCCATCGCTCCGGCACCGGGCGACCCGACGAGGACGCTCTACCGTGACCGTCTCGACTTCGGCGGGCCCGCCGCCGTGCCGCTCTGGATGCCGCTGTGGACGATGTGGCAGTGGCGTGGCATCCGCATGAAGGAGATGGCGCCGAACTGGGCCTACGAGCCGGTGCAGCCGGACAAAGACGAGGCTGCCTGACGGCGCGCTCAGCCTGCGATGGAGCGCGCCCGCAACCCGGCGGTGAGCAGGTCGATGCCGAACGCAAACGCTGCGCGCTGCTCCCCGGCCTCATCGAGGGCAACAGGCCGGGCGCCGTCGGCGAGGACGCCCAGGCTGTCGTACTGCAGCCGTTGCTGCTCATGGGAGACGTGCCCGAGGATGAAGTGCAGCATCGCCGCGGCGGCGCGGCGCGTGGTGTCCTCGTCGAAACCGCCACGGCCGATTGCGGCGACCAGGCGCTCGAGGGCCGAGGACGACCCGATCCTCAGCACGTACGTGCTTGACACCACTTCGGCGCCGTCCCGGTACGCGAGCATGGCGTCCCGGAGACCGGCGGCCTCAGCCGCCACCCTCTCGACCCAGTCCGATCCGGCGGGAGAATCAGCCCGGCGGCCGTCGACGATTCGTTCGGCCAACTCGGCGAGCAAGGACTGCTTGTTCGGGAAGTGCCAGTAGAGCGCGCTGGCCTGGACGTTCAACGCGGCGGCGAGGCGGCGCATGGTCAGGTCGGGCAGGCCATACTCATCGAGGATGCCCAACGCCGCGCGCGCGACATCGTCGCGCGTCAGCCGAGGGCCCCGCGCGACGAAGTTTTCTGGTCCGGCCATGGGACCAGTATAGTGAACGCTGTTCAAGTGAACAGTGTTCAGTACTTCCGCCGGACCGTGGAGCAGCTCATGACATCTCGACTCACCCCCTCCGATATCGCGCGCGTCGCGGTCTTCGCCGCCATCATCGCCGTTCTCGGTCTTCCGGGGGGCCTCACGCTCTTCGGCGCTGTGCCGATCACCGCACAGACCCTTGGCGTCATGCTCGCCGGCGCCATCCTCGGCCCCTGGCGAGGCGCGCTGTCCGTCCTCGTTCTGCTTGCGCTCGTCGCCCTTGGCTTGCCGCTCCTCGCCGGTGGAAAGGGAGGCGCCGCGGTGTTCGTCGGACCGACGGCCGGCTATCTCGTGGGCTGGGTGCTCGGCGCGTTCGTCATCGGGGCGATCGTGCACGCCGGCAAACGCATCACCGCGTGGCGCACCATCGTCGGGCTGATCACCGGTGGCATCGTCGCGATCTACCTGATCGGCATCCCCGTCTCCGCCGCTGTGACCCGGCTGCCCCTGCTCGAGACGGCTGTCCTGAGCCTCGGCTTCCTGCCCGGCGACCTTCTCAAAGTCGGCATTGCCACTGCTGTTGTGCTGACCCTCTCCCGGGCATACCCGCGGGCGTTCCAGGGCGCTCGCCCGTCACGGACCGGGTCGGAGAAGACACCGGTCACGTCCGCGGCCGAGTCCGCGCCGGCTGGCCGCCCGTGACCGTGATCGCCGTCGAGCTCGAGCAGGTCGGGGTGCCCAGGTGAGCGCCATCGAGTTGCGCGACGCGAGCGTTCGCCTCGGCGACCAGCTCGCGCTGGAGGCGGTCCGGGTCGATCTTGACGCGCGGCGGATCGCGGTGATCGGCTCGAACGGGTCAGGTAAGTCGACCTTCGCCCGCCTGGTCGGGGGGCTCGTCGGTGCCAGTTCCGGGTCGGTGCGGGTCGAAGGCCTCGACCCGATCAAACAGGCATCGGCCCTGCGCCGCCGCGTGGGCTTCGTCTTCAGCAACCCGGACGCGCAGATTCTCATGCCGACCGTTGCCGAAGACGCCGCGTTCTCCCTCCGCGCCGAGCGGCTGCCGCGAGCCGAGGTCGCCGACCGCGTCCGGTCGGCGCTGCTCGACGTCGGGCTCGGCGCACTCGCAGACCGCTCGGCGCACGAACTCTCCGGCGGCCAGAAACAGTTGCTCGCCCTGTGCGGCGCACTCATCCGGCGCCCGTCGCTCCTGATCGCCGACGAACCGACGGCGTTTCTCGATGCCCGGAACAGCCGCATGATCGCCGACCGGCTGTTCGCGGATGCCGATCGCCGGCTTCTCCTCGTCACGCACGACCTCGCCCTCGCCGCACGCTGCGATGTCGCTCTGCTCTTCATCGACGGAAGGCTCGACGAGGTGGGCGACCCTCTGCAGGTCATCGACCGATACGAGGCGAGCCTGTCATGTTGACGCTGTACCGGCCGGGCACCAGTGTGTTGCACCGGGCGCCGGCAGGACCGAAGAGCCTCGTCCTGCTCCTGGTCGTCTGCGCCGTCTCCCTGTTGCCGTCGACCTTGTGGGCTGCGGGGGCGGTGACGGTCGTCACCGGAGCCGCGTACCTGGTGGCCGGTTTCGGCCTGGCCGACCTCGGCAGGCAGGTCGTCGCCCTGCGCTGGCTCATCCTCATCACCATGTCCGGCCAGTTGCTGTTCCTGGGGCCGGAGCCCGCGATCGCCAATACCTTCCGGGTGCTCGCCACCATCCTGCTCGCTGCCCTCCTGTCCCGGACGACGCGCCTGTCAGACCTTCTCGACGCGCTCGAACGCGGCTTGCGCCCGCTCGCCCGGCTCGGCGTCGATTCCGAGCGGGTCGCCCTCATCCTGACCGTGGCGATGGCGACGGTCCCGGTGCTCGGGCGCCTCGCCGGCGGCGTCCGGGAGGCGCAGCGAGCCAGGGGCGCACCGGCGAACCTGGCCGTGTTCGTCGTGCCGTTCCTCGTCGTCGCGCTCAAGCACGCGGACGAGCTCGGCGACGCCCTCAGCGCCCGAGGCGTCCAGTGACCGGGATTCCGGTCCTGGGCAGGGTCGTCGACGACGAGACCCGCTGCGTTCACTACTCGACCCCCGAAGACGTGATCGCCATCCGGTTCCGGTGCTGCGGCGACTACTACCCGTGCCACCTGTGCCATGAGGAGACCGCGGGCCACCCCGCCGAGCAATGGCCGCTGGACGAGCGCGAGCGCCTCGCGGTGCTGTGCGGCGTCTGCCGAAACGAGTTGAGCATCGCCTCCTATCTGACGGTGTCGGCCTGTCCGAGCTGCAACTCGACCTTCAACCCGGGCTGCCGCCTCCACACGCACCTCTACTTCACGACGTCGTGAGCCCCGCGGCCGGCGTGCGCGGACCGCTCAGGGGCCGCTGTCAGACAGCACACGGCTCGATCCGCTAAGGTGAAGGTACTTGCGGGCCCATCATTGTGCCCCTTGCGTCGTAGAACGCTTCCTCTCTCCCCGCCGGATTCGCATGAATCCCGGGTCGATGACTCTTCATACGGCGAACGATTGTGGCTCTCGCCACCTTCGCCACTGCTCCCGCTCCAGCGATTTCGCCTGTCGAGATCCGTACGGGACGCTGATGCTGTGAAAGGCACCACCTTGTCAGAAACTGTCCCCGAAACCACCTTCGCCGAACTCGGCGTCCCCGCAGCGCTCGTCGCGGCTCTCGCCGCCGACGGCAAGACCCTCGCCTTCCCGATCCAGGTCGACACCCTCCCGGACACCCTCGGTGGCCGCGACGTGCTCGGCCGCGGAAAGACCGGCTCGGGCAAGACGCTCGCGTTCAGCATCCCGATGGCGGCACGCCTGGGCGGCAAGCTCGCCGGCGGCAAGCGACGCCCGGGCCGTCCGCTCGGCCTCGTCCTCGCCCCGACCCGTGAGCTCGCCACCCAGATCTCGGCCGTGCTCACCCCGCTCGCCGCGGCATACGGGCTCAACACGACCACCATCTTCGGCGGCGTGAACCAGACCCGCCAGGTCACCGCTCTGAAGGCCGGCGTCGACATCGTCGTGGCCTGCCCCGGCCGACTCGAAGACCTCATGAAGCAGGGCTTCGTCAACCTCGACGCCGTCGAGATCACCGTGCTCGACGAGGCCGACCACATGGCTGACCTCGGCTTCCTGCCCGTCGTCACCCGCATCCTCGACAAGACGCCGTCCAACGGACAGCGCCTGCTCTTCTCGGCTACGCTCGACAACGGTGTGGACAAGCTCGTCCGCAAGTTCCTGCACAACGAGGTCCTCCACTCCGTCGACGAGGCCACCAGCCACGTCTCCGCCATGACCCACCACGTGTTCGAGGTCAACGGCCCCGACACCAAGAAGGACCTCATCGAGGCCCTCGCGTCCGGGACCGGCCGTCGCATCCTCTTCATGCGCACCAAGCACCACGCGAAGAAGCTCGCCAAGCAGCTCACCGACTCGGGCATCCCCTCCGTCGACCTGCACGGCAACCTCTCGCAGCCGCAGCGTGACCGCAACCTCGCCGCGTTCAGCGACGGCAGCGCCCGCGTTCTCGTCGCGACGGATGTCGCGGCGCGCGGCGTTCACGTCGATGACGTCGAACTCGTCATCCACGTCGACCCGCCCATGGAGCACAAGGCGTACCTGCACCGCTCCGGCCGCACCGCCCGTGCCGGCAGCGCCGGTGACGTCGTCACGATCTGCCTGCCGACCCAGAAGAAGGACCTCGCGCAGCTGCTGAAGAAGGCGGCCATCACGGTCACCCCGGTTCCGGTCACCGCCAAGTCCGCCGAAGTCACCGCCCTCGTCGGTGAGGTCGCCGCGTACGTCAAGCCGGTCCCCCGCGTCGTCCAGGCGCAGGGTGGCGGACGGTCCCAGGGCGCCAACGCCCAGCGCAAGCGCTCGGTCCGCGAAGGCGGACAGGGTGGCGGACGCTCACGCTCCGGTTCCGGCTCGCGCGACTACTCCACCTCCACGGCAGGCAGCTCCGCTCGCCGCCACGAAGGCGCAGCGGCTCGTCCGGCCCAGGCACGCCCCGAGCGTTCCGCTCGCCCCGCAACCTCCGGCGGCGCAGCAACCGGCGGACCGCGCACCAACCGCCGGGTCTCCAGCGGCCGCTAAGCCACACCACTCCGGAAGCCATCGCCGCCGGTCGTCGCATCCCGAATGCCACGACCGCGGGGGTGGCTTCCTTGCGTTCACCGGAGCGCGTTATCGTCGGCTCATGGCCGGATACTCGCCCTCGTCCCAGTCCCGCAAGCTGGGCCTCAAACCTGGGCTCCTCCTCGTCCTCGACTCCGCGCCGCCCGACTGGCGGTTCGACGATCTCCCCCACGGCGTCACGGTTGTCACGGATGCCGTGGTCACGGATGCCATGGTTACGGATGCCGCGGTGACGGATGCCGCGAGCGCCGACATCGTGCTGTCCTTCGTGACCGAGGCGGCCGGCATCCGAAACACGATCGAGGCCCACGGCGAGCGCATCTTCCCGGCAGGTGCCCTCTGGGTCGCCTGGCCCCGGAAGGCGGCCGGGCACGTGAGCGACGTCGACGAGAATCTCATCCGGGACACCGCGATCACGCTCGGGCTCGTCGATGTCAAGGTGGCAGCTCTCACCGACGACTGGTCAGGGCTGAAACTCGTCTGGCGGGTCGAGAACCGCACCCGCCCACGTCCCCTCTCCTGATTTTGTCAACGGGGGTTTCGGCCGATTTCACGCCCCGCCGCACAGCGGGGTATGGTCACGGTATGGACACCGACGTTGCAGTTCCCACCGTTTCAGACATCATTGTCCGCCCTGTGCGCGACGTCGACGCCGAGTCACTCGGGCGCGTTCATGCGAAGTGCTGGCACGAGAGCTACGACGAGCTCATCAGCAAGGCCACGCTCGAAAACCTGTCCCCGCGGCGCATCGCCGAGCTGTGGACGCACTGGATGAACCAGGGATCCGCGTACCGGCAGTTCGTCGCCGTCCGCAATGGTGACATCATCGGATTCGTCGGCTCGGGACCGGCCCGCGAAGTCGATGCGCCCCGCGACCGGGAGCTGTACTTCATCTACATGCTCGCCGAGTTCCAGAGAACAGGAACCGGCCAGCGGCTCTTCGATGCGGCGATCGGAGATGAGCCCGCCTACCTCTGGGTTCCGACGGGGAACATCCACGCACGCCACTTCTACGAGAAGAACGGTTTCGTCGCCGACGGCGCCGAGCACACCGAGCCGTTCCTCGGCGAAGAGATCCAGGAAGTCCGGTACGTCCGCTAGTCCCTGCTCCGTCACAAACGGCTGAAGCACCCTCGCTTGGTCACCAACGGCTGAAGTCCGGCCCAGAACCCAGCCCTTTCCGACCGAGCACGCACACCCCGAGACAGAACGCCGCCTACGACAACCGGCCCACGGATGCGAGCGCCAGCCGCACGAGCGTGCCGCGACCGCCTTCCATCTCGGCGCTGACGGCATCCGACTGGGCTTCTTCCGGGGCCATCCAGGTCAGCTCGAGGGCGTCCTGACGCGGATCACAGGTGCCGGTCACCGGAACGACATAGGCGAGCGACACGGCATGCTGCCGGTCGTCCGTGTAGGCCGAGATTCCCGGCATCGGAAAGTATTCGGCCACGTGGAACGGGGTCGGCGACGCCGGAAGCAGCGGGAACGCCATCGGCCCGAGGTCCTTCTCCAGGTGACGGAACAGGGCGTCGCGGAGCGTCTCGCCGTACATCACCCGGCCAGAGACGAGCGTGCGGGTCATCTGCCCCGTCGCGGTCGCCCGCAGCAGGATGCCCACCTCGGTGACGATGCCGAGGCCGTCGACCCGAACCGGGATCGCCTCCACGTAGAGCAGGGGAAGGCGTCGTCGCACTTCCTCCAGTTCGATGTCGCTCAGCCAGCCGGGAGTCGGGCTCGACGAGGGGTCCTGCGGCTGGTCAGGATCTGGGGTGCGAACGCTCATGCTCCATTCTTACCCGCTTACCTGAACCGCGGGCGGCAGACACCCGGTCCGGCGTGGGTAGGCTTGTTTCCTGCCCGAAACTTTGGAGAACTTCGAACCCATGTACACGATCGACGACGATGCCGTCCTGTGGTCAGCGGCGGGCGAAGACCGGGAGGATCGTTCGCTCCTGCTCGTGCTCCACGGCTACGGCTCGAACGAAGCCGACCTGTTCTCGCTCGCGCCGTTCCTGCCCCTCGAACCCGTCATCGCCTCGCTTCGCGCCCCGCTCGTCGCCCCGTTCCCGATCGACGGCTGGTCCTGGTACCCGGTCGACCAGCCAGGCCAGCCGGAACGGGCCGGCCTGGTGGCATCCACGGCAGCGGTGCTCGACTGGCTCGACGCACTTCGGTACACCCCCGAGTCGATCGGGTTGCTCGGGTTCTCGCAGGGCGGCGCGATGGCGATCGAGTTGCTGCGCGCCGCGCCGCAACGGTTCGCCTTCGCGGTCAACCTGTCCGGCTATGCCGCGGGCGGGTCGGAGCCCGGTGATGCGGCGCTGGCCGAACGGCGTCCGCCGGTGTTCTGGGGCCGGGGAACCCTCGACGACGTCATCCCGGCGGAAACCGTCGCGCACACGACCGAGTGGCTCCCCGCTCACACCAGCCTGGTCGGACGCATCTACGAGGGCCTTCCCCATGCGATCTCCCAACAGGAACTGGCCGACGTCCGCGGCTTCATCGAACGCCAGCTCTGACCCCGGCGCGCAACCCCTTCTCTCCACGAGACCGATGTCAGTGGTGTCAGGCAGGATGGGAGCGTGAGCAACGTGCTTGAGCGATTCTCCCCCGCGACCCGCGACTGGTTCAGCGGAGCGTTCGCCGCGCCCACCGACGCCCAGATCGGGGCGTGGGATGCCATCTCCCGCGGCTCACACGCGCTCGTCGTCGCCCCGACCGGGTCGGGCAAGACCCTCTCGGCGTTCCTCTGGTCCATCGACAGGCTCATGTCCCAGCCGCGCACCGAGGACGCCGGCACCCGGGTGCTGTACATCTCGCCGCTCAAGGCGCTCGGCGTCGACGTCGAACGGAACCTCCGGGCACCACTCATCGGCATCACTCAGACCGCCATCCGGCTGGGAACAACCGCCCCGAACGTCACCGTCGGGGTCCGCTCGGGCGACACCCCCGCCGCGGACCGGCGCACCCTGGCGAAGAACCCGCCGGACATCCTCATCACCACCCCCGAGTCCCTGTTCCTCATGCTGACCTCGGCGGCCCGCGAGACGCTGCGCTCGGTCGAGACGGTGATCATCGATGAAGTGCACGCCGTCGCGGCGACCAAGCGTGGCGCCCACCTGGCGCTGTCGCTCGAACGGCTCGACGCGCTGCTCGACAAACCGGCCCAGCGCATCGGCCTCTCAGCGACGGTGCGGCCCCGCGAAGAGGTCGCCCGGTTCCTCGGCGGCACGGCCCCGGTCGAGATCGTCGCGCCTCCCGCCTCCAAACGCTTCGACCTCCGCGTGATCGTGCCGGTCGACGACATGACGAACCTCGCCGCTGCGGCCCAGCCGAGGGAGGGTTCAGCCGCCGGAGCCATCCTCGAAGAAGGCGAACGCGCCGGGTCGATCTGGCCGCACGTCGAAGAGGCGATCGTCGACCGCATCCTTGACCACCGCTCCACGATCGTGTTCAGCAACTCCAGGCGCCTCGCCGAACGGCTCACCGCCCGGTTCAACGAGATCTACGACGAACGCACAGCCGCCGCGGATCTCGTCGGCGCCGTCGCCGAGTCGGGCGCCCGGCCGCCCGCCGCCCTGCTGGGAGCGAGCGGGCAGACCGCCGCCCGCGACGCCAACGCACCACAGCTGGCCCGAGCGCACCACGGCTCGGTGTCGAAGGAGCAGCGGGCGTTCATCGAAGACGACCTCAAGTCCGGGCGGCTGCGCTGTGTCGTCGCGACGTCGAGCCTCGAGCTGGGCATCGACATGGGCGAGGTCGACCTCGTCGTGCAGGTGGAGTCCCCTCCCTCCGTCGCCAGCGGGCTCCAGCGGGTCGGCCGGGCCGGGCACCAGGTGGGTGAGATTTCCCGTGGGGTGCTGTTTCCGAAACACCGGGCCGACCTCGTCAACTCCGCCGTGGCATCCGAACGCATGGTCTCCGGTCAGATCGAGTCCCTCGCCGTGCCGTCGAACCCGCTCGACATCCTCGCCCAGCAGACCGTCGCCGCGACCGCCCTTGAACCGATCGACGTCGAGGTGTGGTTCGAGCAGGTGAAACGCAGCGCACCGTTCACCCGCCTGCCCCGCTCCGCGTTCGAGGCGACCCTCGACCTCCTCGCCGGCCGGTACCCCAGTGACGAGTTCGCCGAACTGCGCCCCCGCATCGTCTGGGATCGCGACGCCGGCACTCTCACTGGCCGCCCCGGTGCGCAACGCCTCGCGGTGACGAGCGGCGGCACGATCCCCGACCGCGGCCTCTTCGCCGTCTACATGGTGTCTGGCACCGCGGAGGGGGCAGGCTCCCGCGTCGGCGAACTCGACGAGGAGATGGTGTACGAATCCCGGGTCGGCGACGTGTTCGCGCTCGGCGCCACGAGCTGGAAGATCCAGGAGATCACCCACGACCGTGTCCTCGTCACCCCCGCCTACGGCCAGCCCGGGCGCCTGCCGTTCTGGAAGGGCGACGGACTCGGCCGTCCCGCAGAGCTCGGCGAGGCGGTCGGTGCGTTCATGCGCGACATCGACGCGGCCAGCGAAACGGATGCCGCCGAGCGGCTCACCGGGGCGGGTCTCGATTCGCGGGCGGCCACCAACCTCGTCGCCTACCTGACCGAGCAGCGCACGGCGACCGGCCACATCCCGAGCGACAAGACGCTCGTCGTCGAGCGCTCCCGCGACGAGCTCGGCGACTGGCGGGTGATACTCCACTCCCCGTACGGCATGCAGGTGCACGCGCCGTGGGCGCTGGCGGTCGGCGCACGGGTGCAGGAACGGTTCGGCATCGACGGCGCCTCGATCGCCAGCGACGACGGCATCATCGTGCGTATCCCCGACACCGAGGTCGAACCGCCCGGCGCCGAACTGTTCGTCTTCGACGCCGACGAACTCGAAGCCGTCGTGACCGAGCAGGTCGGAGGCTCCGCGCTGTTCGCGTCCCGCTTCCGCGAGTGCGCCGCGCGGGCTCTGCTCCTGCCCAACTACTCCCCCGGCAAACGCGCGCCGCTGTGGCAGCAACGGCAGCGGTCGGCCCAGCTCCTCGATGTGGCCCGCAAGTACCCGGCGTTCCCGATCATCCTCGAAACCGTGCGCGAGTGCCTGCAGGATGCCTACGACCTGCCCGCCCTCCTCGGCATCGCGAAGAAGCTGGCGAGCCGCGGGATCCGGATCGTGGAGACCACGACCGACACACCGTCGCCGTTCGCGAAGTCGCTCCTGTTCGGCTACGTCGGCGCGTTCATGTACGAGGGCGACAGCCCGATCGCCGAGCGCAAGGCGGCCGCCCTGACCATCGACTCGGCCTTGCTCGCCGAGCTGCTCGGCCAGGTGGAGCTGCGCGAACTGCTCGACCCGGGCGTCATCGCCCAGACCGAAAGCGAACTGCAGCGGCTCGCCGAGTCCCGCAAGGCCAAAGGCGTCGAAGGCGTCGCCGACCTGCTCCGGATGCTCGGGCCGCTCACCCTCGACGAAGTGGCCGCGCGGCTGGAATCGGACCATGCGCTCGAGGATGCCACGGTGCACCTGGCCGAGCTGGCCCGCGCCAAACGTGTCATCGGGGTCAGCTTCGCCGGCACCGCTTGGTGGGCGGCCATCGAGGACTCCGCCCGCCTCCGCGACGCCCTTGGCGTGCCGCTGCCGATCGGGGTCCCCGACGCGTTCATCGAACCCGTCGCCGACCCCGTCGGCGACCTGATCGCCCGGTACGCCCGCACGCACGGACCGTTCACCACCCAGGAGGTCGCCGACCGCTTCGGCCTCGGCAGCGCGGTCGCCCAGCACACCCTTGTCCGCCTGGCCGACTCCCGCCGGGTGATGCGCGGGGAGTTCCTCGCAACGGGGCGCGAGTCGATCGGCGACAACACCGAATGGTGCGACTCCGAGGTACTTCGCCGGCTCCGGGTGCGTTCCCTCGCCGCGCTGCGGCATGAGGTCGAGCCCGTCGAACAGCAGGCTTTCGCGCGATTCCTGCCGGCCTGGCAGAACGTGGGCGGCCGCCTGCGCGGCGTCGACGGGGTGGCATCCGTCATCGACCAGCTCGCCGGTGTGAACATTCCCGCATCGGCGTGGGAGTCGCTGATCCTGCCCCAGCGGGTGATCGATTACTCCCCCGCCATGCTCGACGAGCTCACCGCAACCGGCGAAGTCCTCTGGTCGGGAGCGGGTTCGCTGCCGGGCAACGACGGTTGGGTCGCGCTCCATCTCGCTGAGACCGCGCACCTCACCCTCCCCCTCGTGCCCGAGCACCAGCCGGACGCCCTCCAGCGCGAGGTCCTGCTCGCGCTCGGCGGCGGAGGCGCGTTCTTCTTCCCCCAGCTCGCTGAGGCGACCGGCGCGGCCGACGATAAGACCCTCGTCGCGGCGCTCTGGGAACTGGTCTGGGCCGGCCTGATCACCAACGACACGCTCGCTCCGCTGCGCACCCTCACCGGCCACGGCGGCGGGGCTCATCGCACCCAGCGCGCGGTCCCCCGGTCCCGGATGTACCGCGGTCGCCCGCTCAGCCGGCCGAGCATGTCGACACGCGTGGCTCCGACCCTCGGCGGGCGCTGGTCGATCCTCCCCCTCGCCGAGCAGGACCCTACGGTCCGCACGGCCGCGACCGCCGAAACCCTCCTCGAACGCTACGGCGTCGTCACCCGCGGCTCGGTGATGAGCGAAGGTGTGCCCGGCGGGTTCGCCCTGACCTACCGCGTGCTCTCGACCTTCGAAGACACCGGCCGGGCGCGACGGGGCTACTTCATCGACGGCCTCGGCGCCGCCCAGTTCGCGACGGCAGGCACGGTGGACCGGTTGCGGTCCTTCGCCCGCACCGACGCGAACGACGTTCCGGATGCCGCCGACCGCGACGTCGTGACCCTCGCGGCCACCGACCCCGCCAACCCCTATGGGGCCGCCCTGGCCTGGCCGACCGTCGACAGTCCCGAGACGAAACACCGGCCGGGGCGCAAGGCGGGGAGCCTCGTCACTCTCGTCGACGGTTTCCTCACCCTCTACGTCGAGCGGGGAGGAAAAACCCTCCTCACGTTCACCGACGACGAATCCGTGCTCACCGTCGCCGCGGCATCCGTCGCCGACCTGGTCCGCCGCGGCCGGATCGACAAGCTCGCCATCGAAAAGGTGAACGGCGCGTTCGTGCTCGGCACACCGGCCGGCGCTGCGCTCCGGGAGGCGGGATTCACCGAGACACCACGGGGGCTGAGGATGCGGCATGCCTGAGGGCGACACCGTCTACCGGGCGGCCCGCCACCTCAACGACGTCCTGCAGGGAGCGACCGTGACGACCTGGGACCTCCGGGTTCCGGCCTTCGCGACGAGCGACCTCACCGGCGAACGGATCGAGGGGGTCGTGAGCCGGGGCAAGCACCTGCTGCACCGGGTCGGCGACTACAGCCTGCACAGCCACCTCAAAATGGAGGGCACCTGGCATCTCTACCGGCCGGGGTCGCCGTGGAAGCGGCCGGCATTCCAGGCTCGCGCCCTGGTCGGTTCCACCGACTGGCTCAGCGTCGGCTTCGAACTCGGAGTCGTCGAGCTGATCGCCCGCAGCGACGAGCACACCGTCGTTGGCCACCTCGGTCCTGACCTCCTCGGCGACGACTGGGATGCGGCCGAGGCGATCGCCCGGCTCGAGCGTGCCCCTGAGCGGCCCGTCGCCGTGGCGCTCCTCGACCAGCGCAACCTGGCGGGGCTCGGCAATGTGTACGCCAACGAGCTCTGCTTCCTGCGCGGGGTCCTGCCGACGCATCCGATCGGCGATACGGACGCCGACGCCGTCGTGGCGCTCGCCCATCGCCTGATTCTCGCGAACCGCGACCGCGTGGAACGGACGACGACCGGTGACACCCGCCCGGGGCGACAGACCTGGGTCTATGGCCGCGGCGGCAAGCCGTGCCGTCGCTGCGGAACGCGGATCCGCTCAGGCTCTCTCGGCCCCGCCCAGACCCAGGAGCGGGTCACCTACTGGTGCCCCCGCTGCCAGACCTGAGTCCTCAGCGCGGTCGCTCGATGTCGGCGACGAAGCGGTCGACGCGTTCCAGAAGCCGTGCCCGGTTGGCGCGCATGACCGTGGACGGGTAGGGCTGGATCGGCACCGCGAGCGGCTGCAGGCGCACATGCGCGGAGCAGATGAGCTCAGCGCAGATGTACGTGCCGACGGTGCTCCCGTTCCGCCCGGCCTCTCCAGCCAGCGGCGCGGCGAACAGGGCGACGTCGTTCGCCGGCTGCGAAGTGTGGCAGAAGCTGCACAGGTGGATCTGCGTGCGGGATGCCAGCCGGTCGGCGCGACGCAGGACGATCCCCGCCGGTCCGTCCCCCCGCCAGTAGACGAGAAAATACCGCCCGGGACTCTTGGGGTCGCTCCAGCCGAAATAGTCGAGTTCGTCCCAGGGCGCGTAGCCCAGGCCTGACGGAACGAACAGCCGGGACGCCTCGTCCGGAGCACAGTTCACGAACGACCCCCGGATCTGGACTTCCGTCAGTTCTTCCATTCGGCCTCCCTCGTCGGCTCCCCAGCATAGGTTCCGACGCAGGAAGCTTCAATCCTTGGCCGGTTACGCCGTCGCCTTCACCGCGGTCAGGAGCTGGGACAGCGTCGCCTTGGCGTCGCCCAGGGCGATCGACACCTTCGGGTCGTAGAACAGTTCGTTTTCGATGCCGGCGAACCCGGGGTTGAGGCTGCGCTTGAGGAAGATGACCTGCTTGGCCTCGGAGACGTTGAGGATCGGCATCCCGTAGATCGGCGACCCCGGAGAGGATTTCGCCGCCGGGTTGACGACGTCGTTGGCGCCGATGACGAGTACGAGGTCGGTGGACTTGAACTGCCCGTTGACCACGTCCATCTCGACGAGCGATTCGTATGGCACGTTCGCCTCTGCGAGCAGCACGTTCATGTGGCCGGGCATCCGGCCGGCCACGGGGTGGATCCCGAAGACCACGTCCGCTCCCTTCGCGGTCAGGTACTCGGCGAGTTCCGCTGCCGCATGGTGGGCTTGCGCGACGGCGAGGCCGTAGCCGGGAACGATGACGATCCGGCTCGAGTATTCGAGGAGGATGGCGACGTCTTCTGCCGTGACGGTGCGGACCGGCCGGTCGATCGCTGCGGCATCCGACCCGCCCTTCCCTACCCGACGGAACGCGCCGAAGACGATGCCGGTCACGCTCCGGCCCATGGCCGTGGCCATCGACATGGTCAGGATGGTACCGCTTGCTCCGACGAGCGTTCCCGCGATGAGCAGGAGCACGTTGGAGAGCACGATACCGGAGCCGGCAACGGCAAGCCCGGTGAACGCGTTGAGCAGGGAAATGACGATGGGAACGTCGGCGCCACCGATGGGGAGCACGAAGAGCACGCCGATGATCAGGCCCAACGCCAGCAGTATCGCCGCGTACAGGAGGTTTCCGGTGGCAACCATCACGACGGCGGTCACGATCGAGGCGAGAGCGAGCAGCCCCAGCAGCACGCCGAGCCCCGGGAAGACGACGGCCCTTGACGTGATGATCCCCTGCAGTTTGCCGAAGGTGACGAACGATCCGGTCAGCGAGAGGCCGCCGATGAAGACCGTGAAAGCGATGACCGTGCCGGCCCACGCGTCGGGGCCGTGGGTGAACTCGACGACGGCGACGAGTGCGGCCGCTCCGCCGCCCACCCCGTTGAACGCCGCGACGAGTTGGGGCATCTGGGTCATCTGCACCCGGCGAGCCGCGGGCACGGCGATGGCCGTACCGACCAGCACGGCGAGGGCGATCCACAAACCGTTCTGGATGTCATGGCCGAGCACGTAGACGAGGATGGCGACCACGGCTCCCGCGGCGCCCAGCCGGTTGGCCCGCCGGGCCTTGCGCGGTGAGCTCAGGCCTTTGAGCGCGAGGATGAACAGGACGGCGGCGATGAGATAGCCGACGAGCACGACGGATTCGTCGAGAAGTTTCACTTCGAGCCTCCCTTCCGGGCAGCGCGACGCGGCTTGGCAGCGAACATCACGAGCATACGGTCGGTGACGACGAATCCGCCGACGATGTTGATGGTCGCGAGAAGGACCGCAACCAGAGAGAGGGTGAGCGAAAGCGGCTCGGTCGCCTGGCCGGCCACCATGATGGCGCCGAGCAGGATGATGCCGTGGATGGCGTTGGCCTCAGACATCAGCGGTGTGTGCAGCGTGCTCGACACCTTTGAGACCACCTCGAAGCCGAGGAAAATGGCCAGGACCGTGATGGTGACCAGCGCGAAGACGTCCATCAGCGCGCCACCTCCTCGGTGAGCAGTTCCGTGATGCGCGGGTGAACGATGGCGCCGTCGTGGGTGAGGCATGACCCGCTCACGATTTCGTCGGAGAAATCGGGAACCACGACGCCGTCCACAGTGAGAGCGGTGAGAAAGTTGGCGAAATTCATTGCCAGAAGTTTCGACGAGTCGACGGCGAGCTCCGAGTGGATGTCCTTGACACCGATGACCGTCACGTCTCCGGCCGACGCGGAGAACCGGGTCCGTTCGCCGGGCACAGACGCTTCGACGTTGCCTCCGGTCTCAGCGGCCAGGTCGACCACGACTGAGCCTGCCTTCATCCCGGCCATCATGGCCGAGGTGATGAGTCGTGGCGCCGGCCTGCCGGGCACGGCCGCCGTCGTGATGATGATGTCCGCGGCCTCCACGTAGGGCGTGAGCAGTTCGCGCTGTCGCTGCGCTCGCGCCTCGCCCAGTTCCCTGGCATAGCCCCCGCTCGCATCGGCGGCTTCAAGATCCAGCGAGATGAAGGTCCCCCCGACGGAGCGCACCTCTTCCGCCGACGACGAACGGACGTCATACGCACTGACGACTCCGCCGAGCCGTTTCGAAGTGGCAATCGCCTGCAGGCCGGCGACTCCGGCGCCGAGGACCAGGACGCGAGCAGGCGCCAGCGTGCCGGCGGCCGTCATGGTCATCGGGAAGATCCGATCGAATGCGTCGGCCGCGAGGAGCACGCATTTATAGCCCGCGATCAACGCCTGCGACGACAGCACGTCCATCGACTGCGCCCGCGAGATCCGGGGAAGGAAGTCCAGGGCGAATGACGTATGCCCTGCACTCGCCAAGGCCCGGAGAACGTCGATGTTGTTGAACGGGTCCACCGTGCCGACGGTGATCGTCCCGGCCGGGAGGGCTTGAACGTCTG
Organism: Mycetocola sp. 2940; assembly: GCF_040548835.1. Lineage (NCBI taxonomy): Bacteria > Bacillati > Actinomycetota > Actinomycetes > Micrococcales > Microbacteriaceae > Mycetocola > Mycetocola sp. 2940. The sequence continues at coordinate 686 of NZ_JBEPSK010000005.1, read as the reverse complement.
ACACCGACAGAGGACGGACGTGAAACAGGACATCGGCCGGCGATCGGTCCCCGTCGGCAACATGGGCCCCGGCCGAGCGATAGGAGGCGTCATCGATGCCGGCGAACCGGCCGGCACCCGCCTCCACCTGGATCTCGAGCCCTGCCGCCTTCAGCTTCCTGATGCTGTCGGGCGTCGCAGCGACGCGTTTTTCGCCTGCCGCAGGTTCAGCGCGGACGAGAACTGTGCTTGACACGGAACTCCTTCGTTCGTGGTGGCGAGCGGTGATTCCTTCGAGAGTAGCCGTTAACGCAGAAAAGCCACCCCGAAGGGTGGCTTTTCTGTTTTCTCAAGTTAAGTCCGGCGGTGTCCTACTCTCCCACAGGGTCCCCCCTGCAGTACCATCGGCGCAAAGAGTCTTAGCTTCCGGGTTCGGAATGTGACCGGGCGTTTCCCTCTTGCTATGGCCGCCGAAACAATTAGTGACATAAGTCAAAACTGAATCGAACAAACATAAGTCTGTTCGGTTCTCGACCGTACATCGAGAACCACATAGTGGACGCAAGCAGTTATTTCACGAAACTTCGATACAAAGTTCATGCTCCCACCTCGAGGGTGGGTTTGATTATCAAGTTATCGGCTTATTAGTACCGGTCAGCTCCGAGAGTCGTTAGTCCTCTCTTCCACATCCGGCCTATCAACCCAGT